>NZ_JBHZDH010000022.1:0-19596 GCF_042755925.1 Lysinibacillus sp. NPDC059133
CACCCGTTCCCATACCGAACACGGAAGTTAAGCTCTTTAGCGCCGATGGTAGTTGGGGGCTTCCCCCTGTGAGAGTAGGACGTCGCTAGGCACCTGAAAAAGTCGAGGATTTATTCCTCGGCTTTTTTATTTGCATTTTTTTAGAAAGTTAACCCAAATAAATAACATATTAAATCTATTGAATTTTATTTTCATTAATTCTAAAAAAATATAAACAGAACTTTCAGAAAATATATTGAATTGCGAAAAAAACTATGCTAGGCTATGTATTATGCAGAATGAAGTTCTAACTTCAAAAATAAAATAAAAAAGGATGTACTTCTTTGATGGATAATCAAACAATTCAACAAGTCATTCAACATAAATATCAGGATCTTTCAAAGAGTCAGCAGAAGGTAGCAATCTTTATTCTCAAAAATATGCAGACTACCGGTATTCATTCAGCTGCATATGTGGGGGACAAGGCAGGGGTAAGCGAAACGACGGTTATCCGCTTTTGCTACGCTATAGGGTTATCGGGTTATGCTGAGCTGCAACGTGAGATTACGATGCAGCTATTCAATGAAGGAAATACTAGTAGCTTGCAAAATTATTTGCAATCAAAACAGGCACTTTTTGAAACGCCGCGCTTTTATGAAAAAACGATGGAAAAGGATGCATCGAGTATTTTAAACGTTGCAAAGAACATTAACGGGGAAGATTTTAATCGTGCTTCCATCCTGCTACATACGAAGAAAAAAATCTATATTGTTGGGAATGGATCTTCTCATTTAGCGGCACAATGGTTGTATTTTACGTTAAATATGCTACGTCCAAACGTCGTGATTTTAGATTTTGAAACTAGTGAAATTATTAGAGCTTTACAAGAAATCGATGAGGATAGTGTGGTCATTATTTTATCGTTCCATCGCTATATTAAAGAACCGATTCAATTTGCAGCTGAAATTCAAGAAAAGAATTGTGAGATTATTGGTATTACAGATTCTAAAATTGCACCTATTACGCAATATGCGACGATTACTTTTGTGAATGAACAACAAGAAATGTCTACGATTGATGCGATGCCGGCACTGATTTCATTTTTAAATACATTAATTGCGGGTATGACTGCACAAGATCACGACTATTATGAAAATCAACGCGTAAAATATGATGATTTCCAAAATAGCTTTTTAGCAAATCGATGGAGTTGAATGATATGAATCAAGTTTTACAAAACTTACAGCCGAGGTTGGCGGATATTTTTACACATTTACATGAGCATCCGGAAATTAGCTGGCAGGAACAGCAGACAACGAAATACATCGCCAATTTATTGAAGGAGGCACAGATGGAGCCTCAGTTGTTTGAAGATATGACCGGACTGTATGTAGATATTGGGAAAGGGACACCGAGAGTCGGATTTCGTACGGATATCGATGCACTATGGCAGGAAGTAGATGGTGAATTTAAGGCGAATCATTCTTGCGGTCATGATGGTCATATGACGATGGCTATTGGGACAGCACTAGTGTTGAAGGATATGGAGCATTCGCTTCCAGGTGCAGTACGTATTCTTTTTCAACCTGCTGAAGAAAAGGCACAGGGTGCTCGCGCATTCGTTGAGAAGGGGCTTATTGATCATCTAGAATACTTATTTGGTGTCCATGTTCGTCCGTTAAAGGAACTACGGGACGGAACGTATGCCCCGGCCTTGTACCACGGTGCGGCAAAGCTTTTTACGGGGACTATTATTGGAGAAGAGGCCCATGGCGCACGACCTGAGCTAGGCATTAATGCCATAGAGGTAGGGTCCGCAATTGTCGAAGGTTTACAAAAAATATGGACAGACCCTAATGTCTCTGCGTCAGTCAAAATGACGCAATTTAATGCAGGAGGAACCTCTACGAATATTATTCCTGGGAAAGCAACATTTAGCATTGACGCACGGGCACAAACAAATGAAGTAATGGAGGCTCTCACGGATGGTATTGAACGTGTAAAGGCATCGGTTGAAGCGATGTATGGTGCCAAAATTTCTTTAACTGCAGATGCACACATCGTTGCAGCTTTAGTGAATGATGAGGCCTTACAACATATGAATTCCGCTATTGTTGACGTAGTTGGGGAAAGAGCATGTGCTTCACCAGTCGTTACCCCCGGAGGAGAGGATTTTCATTTTTATACGTATGAGCGTCCGAACCTTAAAGCAACAATGCTTGGCTTAGGTTGTGGTGTCACACCAGGCTTACATCATCCGAAAATGACCTTTAATCGAGAGCGGCTTATTACAGGTGTGAATATTATCACGAGAGCTATTTTAAGAGCTTTATAGACCCTAAGTTAAAGGGATAAAGAAAATAGAAAGGAGTGATAGTAATGATTGACATAAGGGAAATAAAGACGATCGAACAGCTGGAGCAAGTTCAGCAATTGGAATATGACGTTTGGGGGATGCCTTCTATTCCCATTCATCAAACTTTAACGGCTGTGAAAAATGGCGGTATCGTTGTGGGTGCCTTTGATGGTGATCAATTAGTTGGCTTTAGCTATGGTTTTTCGGGGTTTCGAGAGGGCAAAAGTTATTTATGCTCCCATATGTTGGGGATAGACGAAAATTACCGTTCTCAAGGAATAGGTGAAAAGTTAAAATATGCCCAGCAAGCTATTGCTATTGAGCGGGGCTACGATTTAATGGTGTGGACCTTTGATCCGCTGGAAACACGAAATGGTTTTCTCAATCTGTCCAAATTAAATGGTATTTGTTATACGTATATAGAAAATTGCTATGGAGAAATGCAGGATGGTTTAAATAAGGGATTACCTTCCGATCGTTTTGAGGTGTGCTGGTATATAGCCACTGATTACGTCAGTAAAAGCGTTTCAATAGATGCAAAGAATGCCGTACCAGTGGCAAGTTGTGTACTAAATGAACAAGGATTCCCACACTTGAATATAACTGAAGATTTAAAATATAACGAAGATTTATATGCGTTGCCTGTGCCGAAGGACTTTCAAGCATTGAAGCTGCAAGACCCGACATTAGCATTGGAATGGCGTTTCAAAACGCGACATATTTTACAACGATTATTTGCACAAGGTTATGCTGCAGTTCAATTGCAGCAGCAAGAACATTACAACGAGTATGTCCTCGTAAAATTAGAAACTTTAAGTCTGGAAGGAGCAAATTAATATGAAAATTACAGAAATTACAATTCGACATTTAAAGATGAAATTAAAAGAACCATTTACAACTAGCTTTGGTACATTTAACGATAAAGATTTTTTAGTTTTAGAGGCCAAGGATGAGGTAGGAACAATCGGTTGGGGAGAATCTGTAGCGTTCTATTCTCCTTGGTACAACGAGGAAACATTGCAAACGAACTGGCATATGCTAGAAGATTTTTTAATTCCTCTTATTTTAAATAAAGAGCTTCAGCATCCGGATGAGGTCAATGAGCTATTTAAACCAATTCGTAAAAATAATATGGCGAAATCAACGATAGAAGGTGCTATTTGGGATATTTATGCCCAACAGACGAATCAATCTCTCGCGGCGGCACTTGGTGGCAAGAAGGACAATATTGAAGTAGGGATCAGTATCGGTATTCAACAATCAATCGAGGACTTAGTAGCGTTAGTAGATGTTTTTGTGAATGAAGGCTATAAAAGAATGAAAGTCAAAATCAAGCCAGGTTGGGATTTAGAAGTAATGCGTACATTGCGTGAAACGTTCCCTGATGTGGCGTTTATGGCGGATGCGAACTCAGCTTATCGTCTCACAGATGCTGAAACACTCAAACAGCTAGATGCATTTAATTTAACAATGATTGAGCAGCCATTGGCGTCGGATGACATTATTGACCACGCAGCATTACAAAAGTTAATCGAGACGCCAATCTGCTTGGATGAAAGTATCCATTCATTAGAGGATGCACGTAAAGCTGTTGAGTTGGGTAGTACTAAAATTATTAACATTAAAATTGGGCGTGTTGGTGGCTTAACTGAAGCCAAAAAAATACATGATTATTGTGAGGCGAATGACATTCCAGTTTGGTGTGGCGGCATGCTGGAGTCTGGTATTGGTCGTGCACATAATGTGGCATTAACTACATTATCGAATTTTATTTTACCTGGAGATACTGCAGGCTCCAGTCGATATTGGGAAAAAGATATTATAGATCCAGAAGTTGTAGTAAAGGACGGCTATATTGAAGTTCCTCAAAAAGCGGGTATCGGCTATGAGGTAAATAGAGAGACGATCGATTTATTCACAGTAGCACAGAAAATGTATAAATAATACGACGACTTGATTAGTACAAGAAGTGTATTTCGTTAGGAAACCTATGCATATAATTGATTAGAAAAGCAGGTGTTCTATGAAAAAAAGTTGGCAAATAGGTGGCGCATTTGTAGGATTAATCGTTGGTGCTGGCTTTGCATCAGGACAAGAAATTATGCAATACTTTACGAGCTTTGGTCTTTACGGTATAGCCGGAGGAATTGTCGCAACAATCGCATTTGCCTTTTTAGGGATGAGTCTAGCGCAATTAGGGGCAGATTCACAAACGACCTCTCATAAAGAGGTTATCTATCAAATTGGTGGACGTTATGTTGGGGTACTATTAGATATTGTCATTACATTCTTCTTATTTGGTGTAGCGGTTGTTATGTTTGCTGGATCGGGGTCAACATTCGAGCAAATGTTTAGTATAAATCCGATGATCGGCAGCATTTTTATGGTAATCATTACGATTTTAACGCTGCTATTAAATGTGAAAAATATTATTAATATAATAGCTTTAGTGACACCATATTTAATGGGAATCGTTTTTATCATATTAATTTACTCTATTTTCACAATGGACTTAACCATTGCAGAACAGAATGTGCTAGCGAAAGAGCAATCATCTGCGGCTTCAAATTGGATACTTGGGGCTCTGCTTTATGTATCTTATAACATAGCTGCTGGCACTGCGATGTTAATTGTTATGGGGGGAACAGTAAAAGAGCGCAAGATTGCTGGTTTAGGCGGTCTTCTTGGGGGTTTAATGCTCGGTGTCTTAATCATACTAATTAATATCGCTATGTTCGTTAAAATGGACGTAGTTGGTGGGGCAGCAATGCCGACATTAGAGCTAGCAAAACAAATTCATCCTGTAGTGGGTATCTTAATGTCCATTGCTTTATTAGGCATGATGTACAATACAGCTGTAGGGATGCTTTATGCGTTTGCAGTACGTTTTATAGCACCTGATCATAAATATTTTAAAATAGGTATCGTGGTGATTGGTTTAATAGGCTTTGTCGCGAGTTTAGTAGGGTTCACGACATTAGTTGGAAAGGTTTATTCAACAATGGGGTATTTAGGTTTTGCATTAATTATTGCAATCATCATCTCGTGGTTACGTAAAATACCAAAAGCTTCATAGCTATGTTTTTTGAGATTCTCTAGTGTTTTTATACAGCGCTAGGGAATTTTTTTTGATTTTTGTAATAAACTCAAGTTGGAAATCATACAGTAAGTGTATATTTGTTTATCTGTGGTAATCTACAAGATTCTGCTTTATGTAAAATAAATACTCGTAAATTTTAATAAAATCTACATCAGTGCTAGACACTGAATTTTCAGAATGCTATATTAATGGTGTCATAGTTTTTTATAATTAGGAAAAATAAGGTTTCTTCATAATGTTAAAACTTATGTCATATGCGTAAGTTGATTGAAGTGGAGACTGGGCGACTTCTCGGGGATCAGCAATAGAGGAACGAAGGCTAAAACCATCACATCCTGTGATAGCGCCTTCGTGACCTACATCGTGTAGGCCCAAGCGGCTCATCGGACGCCCCCAGGAAGCTTTGCTCTGCGCGAAAGCGAAGCGTCAGCGACAACTGTTTTATCTGTGCGAAAGCGAAGCGTCAGCAACAAAGCGCCCAGCCGGAACGGAAATCAACCCATGCTATGGTGATGACCTAAAACCTTTTCTAATTATAAAGAGTGATGGAGTAAAGAGTTATAAGAAGGATGATAGATGCCTATGGTAAAGAAAACATTAAAACAACGCATTGTTGACGCTTCTGTAGTGCTATTTCAGCAAGATGGCTATCACAATGTAACTGTTGATCGCATTGTTGAATACATTGGTGCATCAAAAGGTGGATTTTATCATAATTTCAAATCGAAAGATGAACTGTTGTATGAAATTCACGATGTATTTATTTCTTATGTGATTAAACAGTCACAGGAGGCATATGACAAATACGATACACCGATTACACGTTTATGTGCAATGCTGCAAACACTGACACAAGTGTTTGATATGTATCAAGCACATATTACTGTTTTTTATGAGGAAAGTCATTCATTGCCAGAGGAATATAGTGAAGTTATTCATAAAAAACGAGATCAATATCGGGATATTTTACAAAAGGTCATAGAGGAAGGCCAACAAACAAAGGATTTTCGCACGGAACTTCCTTGTACAATTGTAACGATGGCTATTGTGGGGATGATTAACTGGACATACAAATGGTTTAAGCAATCAGGTCCATTAACAATGGAGGAAATTACAGAAGTATTTACGGATATGATATTGCGTGCGATTGTCACGGAACAAGCAATGGACGAAGCAGTTCAATTTATGGTCAAAGGGAAGCCAGCAGCAACTGGTTTTATTAATACTTAATTACAAACCGACTAGTCGGTATTAACTTCTTTCAACGGGTGTCAAAACACCAGTTGAAATAAAGGAACTCAGTCTAAGAACGCCACGTCCTGTGGCAACGACTGAGTGACCAACATCATGCTGCTGCCGCTGCGTTAGCACTACGCTTTCGCGCAAAAAACATCATGTTGGGCCAAAGCCTCCGGCAGATGTCACGGAATCGGAAAGGAGTTCTTAGGGGATGTTAGCCTAAAATCATCGCATCCATGCGATAACGGCTAACTGACCTGCATCGGTGCTGTTGCTGTCGCTTTGCTTTCGCACAGATGAAAACCTTTTGCTGCCGCTACGCTTTCGCGCAAAAAACATCTGCAGGCCTAGGCACAAAGCCGATTCCGGACGCAATTATGCCGAGGCATAATTGATTTTTTGCAACTGTCATCTGAACGAAATCTGCTATGGCACATTAAACATTAGGGGGACTGGGGATGAACTTTGAACTAACGAAAGAGCAAGAGATGATTCGAGATATGGTGCGTGACTTTGCTGAAAATGAAATTAAACCGTATGCTCGTGAGGTTGACGAGACATCGACGATGAGAATAGAGAATTTTAAAAAGATGGCAGAGCTAGGCTTATTAGGGATCCCGTTTCCTGAAGAGTATGGCGGTTCAGGCGGAGATACGGTTTCCTATGCACTTGCTGTTGAAGAAATCGGTCGTGCATGTGGCGGTACAGGATTAAGCTATGCAGCCGCGGTTAGCTTAGGTGCTTCGCCTATTTACAATTTTGGCACAGAGGAGCAAAAGCAGGAATGGCTTGTTCCGTTAGCGAAGGGAGAAACATTAGGTTCGTTTGGTCTAACAGAGCCCAATGCAGGTTCAGATGCTGGTGGGACACTTACAACAGCTGTCATTGATGGTGATGATTACATCATTAATGGTGAAAAATGCTGGATCACAAACGCGGGCTTTGCACGTCAAATTATTGTGACAGCGGTGACAGGTAAACGTGAAGATGGTAAAAAAATTATCTCATCTATCATTGTACCAACCAGCACTCCTGGCGTAACGATCAACTGCAATTACGACAAAATGGGCGTACGTGGCTCTAATACGTGTGAGATTATTTTGCAAAATGTTCGTGTACCAAGGGCTAATCTTTTAGGGGATGAAAAACGTGGATTTAGTCAATTTTTAAATACGTTAGACGGTGGGCGTATTTCCATTGCTGCATTATCTGTAGGCATTGCACAGGCAGCTTATGAGAAAGCATTAAAATACGCAAAAGAACGTGAACAATTCGGTGCACCCATATCTAAACTTCAGGCAATACAATTTAAATTAGCCGATATGGCAATGGAGATAGAGCTTGCACGTACGTTAGTACATAAGGCGGCATGGCTTAAAGATCAAAAGAAACCATTCGGGAAGGAAGCGGCGATGGCAAAATTATTTGCTTCTGAAATGGGCTTCCGCACTTGTAATCAAGCCATTCAAATTCACGGTGGTTCAGGGTATATGAAAGAATACGACGTAGAGCGTCATTTGCGTGACATTAAGTTAATGGAAATCGGTGAGGGAACGTCTGAAATTCAACGTCTCGTTATTTCTCGTCTAATTGGCTGTTAATCTTAATCAATTATGCCTCGGCATAATTGCGTCCTGAATCGGCTTTGTGCTTAGGCCTGCACGATGCAGGTCAGTTAGCCGTTATCGCATGGATGCGATGGTTTTAGGCTAACATCCTATATTGAACTCCTTTCCGATTTTGTGACATCCGCCGGAGGCTTTAACTTATTTCAGCGGATGTTTGAACACCTGTTGAAAAGTTACTTAAAACTGCATTCATTCACCACCTATAGAGGTGGGAGACTTCTGTAGCTGAAAGAAGTTAAATAGCGTAAAAATAAGGGGGATTTTCATGGCAGAACTTGTGTATCAAACTATTGGTCAACTGCTAGATGAACAGTCTGAAAAGTATCCACAACGTGAGGCATTAGTGTATGCAGATAGGAATTTACGTATGACCTATGAGGAGCTCAATCGGCAAAGTCGTTTAGTAGCTAGAGGGTTGATGGCTCTTGGAATAGAGAAGGGTGAACATATTGCCGTATGGACGACTAATGTCCCAGAATGGGTGCAACTGCAATTTGGTACAGGTAAAATGGGAGCCCCAATCGTCACTGTAAACACTAATTATCGTTCAAGCGAGTTGGAATATTTATTGAAGCAATCCGATGCAAAAACGATTATTTTAATTGAAAATTATCGAGACCATTCTTTTATGAATACACTGCAAGAGTTATGTCCAGAGCTTGAACATTGTGAACCGGGTAATTTGCAATCAAAGCGACTACCTTTATTAAAAAATGTTATTTTAATTGGCGAGACAAAATATCCCGGAGTGCTAAACTGGTCTGATGTTTTATCGGCTGCAGAGCAAATAACGGAGGAGCAATTAGATCAAAGACAGCAAGAGCTTCATTATGATGATGTTATTAATATTCAATATACTTCGGGAACAACAGGTTTTCCGAAAGGTGTTATGTTAACACATTGTAACTTAGTCAATAATGCGATTAATATTGCAGAATGTATGCGTTTAACATATGAAGATCGCTTGTGTATCCCTGTCCCATTCTTCCATTGCTTTGGCTGTGTAATTGGAACATTAGCGATTACAACTAGTGGTGGGACGATGGTACCAGTACAGGAATTTTCAGCTGCTGAGGTGCTACAAACGGTTGAAAAAGAAAGATGTACAGCGTTACATGGCGTACCAACGATGTTTATTAGTGAGCTCAATTTACCGAATTTTTCGTCTTTCGACCTATCAACGTTGCGTACTGGAGTAATGGCTGGCTCTAACTGTCCTATTGAGGTGATGAAGGCCGTTATCGACAAAATGGGGATGAAGGATGTTACTATCTGTTACGGACAAACAGAAGCCTCACCTGTTATTACACAAACGAGAGCAGATGACCCGCTATTGTTAAAGGTTGAAACAGTTGGCCGCGCATTACCAAATCTAGAAGTTAAAATTGTCATTCCTGGTACCAACGAACAAGCTGCGCCGAATGAGCAAGGGGAGCTATGTACGAGAGGTTACCAAGTCATGAAAGGTTACTATAAAAACCAAGAAGAAACGCTTCTTGCAATAGATGAAGATGACTGGCTGCATACTGGGGATTTGGCAACGATGGATGAGGCGGGCTATGTACGTGTAACAGGGCGTTTAAAAGATATGATTATTCGTGGCGGTGAAAATGTATCTCCTCGAGAAATTGAAGAATTCCTTTACACACACCCGAAAATAGCAGATGTGCAGGTTGCAGGCGTTCCTGATCCTGTTTATGGAGAGGAAGCGGCAGCTTGGATCATTTTGCGTGAAGGAGAGCAGGCGACAGAGGAAGAGCTTCGGGATTATTGTCGGGATAAAATCTCTAGACATAAAATACCACGACATATTTTCTTTATCGATGACTATCCGATGACGGCATCAGGAAAAGTGCAAAAGTTTAGATTACGAGAAAGTTTTGCTGCAACAGTGAAGTAAGAAGGGGGCCGGTGTTATGTTCAAAAAGGTTTTAATTGCAAATCGTGGAGAGATAGCAAGGCGTGTTATAAGAACATGCAAACGACTAAATGTTCAAACAGTTGCGGTGTATTCTGAGGCTGACGCTGAAAGCTTACATGTTAAAGAAGCGGATGAGGCGTTCTGTATCGGAAAACCGCCTGTTGCGCAAAGCTATTTAAATATTGACCGTATTCTTGAAGTGGCGAAGGAAAGCGGTGCTGACGCTGTTCATCCCGGCTATGGCTTATTATCAGAAAATGCTGAGTTTGCTAAACGGTGTACAGAGGCGGGCTTCGTTTTTATTGGGCCAAGTGCGGACGTTATTGCTTCGATGGGGAGTAAATTAGAAGCTCGGAAAACAATGAAAGCTGCAGGTGTACCAATTGTTGAAGGCGTAGAGGCACCGGTGAAAGATGTAACAGAAGCTATTGAAATTGCTGCCCGTCTAGGCTATCCGATTATGTTAAAAGCTTCTGCTGGCGGCGGGGGTATCGGAATGCAGCTCGTAGAAAATGCAGAAGAATTGGCAAAAGCCTTTGAGGGAAATCAAAAGCGTGCACAATCATTCTTTGGTGATGGCACGATGTATATGGAACGATTTATTGCGAATCCTCATCACGTCGAGGTACAAATTATGGCGGATCATGATGGCAATGTCGTCCCACTATTTGAACGTGAGTGCTCGATTCAACGCAGAAATCAAAAAGTAGTGGAGGAAGCACCATCTCCTTTCATTTCTGAAGAAACAAGAAAAAGAATGCTAGATGCATCGGTCAAGGCAGTTCAACATATTGGTTATGTGAATGCAGGAACGATTGAGTATTTAGTAGATGCGGAGCAAAACTTTTATTTCTTAGAAATGAATACGCGCTTACAAGTGGAACACCCGGTGACGGAGGAAATTACAAAGTTGGATCTTGTAGAGGAGCAATTAAAGATTGCAGCTAAACAACCATTAGCATTTACTCGCGATAGCATAGAAAGAAAAGGGCATGCGATTGAAGTGCGAATCTACGCCGAAAATCCTTCGACCTTTTTCCCTTCTCCAGGCACAATTACGGCTTTTGAATTACCTACAGGTGAAGGTATCCGCCATGAATGCGGCGTAGAGGCTGGCACTGCGGTAACACCTTTTTACGATCCAATGATTAGCAAATTAGTAGTGTGGGGAGAAACACGAGCAATTGCGTGTGAAAGACTTATTGAGGCACTTCAAGCGTATAAAGTAGAAGGCATTCAAACAAATATTCCGATGCTGCTGAAAACAGTCACACATGAACAATTTTTAAAGGGCCTTACTACAACTAAATTTGTAGATGAATATTATTTACCTCAATTAGCAGAGACGAAATAAAGCCTCCGGACGTATTGTTTAATTGTAGCGAAAGCGAAGGACAGCAACAAATGTTTATCTGTGCGAAAGCGAAGCGACAGCAACAGATGTTTTCAGTAGCGAAAGCGAAGCGACAGCAACAAATGTTTATCTGTGCGAAAGCGAAGCGACAGCAACAACAACAACAATTCACTATGGAGAAATTAATAAAAAGCATTCGCACTTTACCATTAGTGCGAATGCGTTATATGAAATTACATACGGATATCCGTACATTCATACATTTGGAGGGATTACAATGGCAACAGTTAAAGCGAGCATGGCAGGAACAGTATGGAAAATCGTTGTAGCAGAGGGTGAGAAAGTGACAGCGGGACAAGATGTGGCAATTTTAGAGTCGATGAAAATGGAGATTCCTATTGCAGCAGAAGAAGATGGCGTAGTAACAAAAATCATTGCGAACGAAGGGGATTTCATTAACGTAGATGACGATATTTTAGAAATCGAATAAGGAGGCTTCTTTATGCAGCTACCAAAGCATGTAACGTTAAAGGAAGTAGGTCCTCGTGACGGTTTGCAAAATGAGAAAATGCATCTTGCAACTGCCGATAAAGTACAGCTAGTGAATTTACTTAGTCAAACTGGATTGAATTATATCGAGGTCACGTCTTTTGTGCATCCGAAGTGGATTCCACAGCTGGCTGATGCAGTGGAGGTGCTTCAAGCCATTAAACGCCAAAAAGATATCACGTATGCGGCACTAGTACCGAACATGCGTGGCTTAGAACGTGCATTGCAGGCTGAAGTAGACGAAGTGAGCGTTTTTATGTCGGCCAGTGAAAGCCATAACCAAAGTAATATTAATAAAACAATCAATGAAACATTCCCGATATTACAGGAAGTTGTGGTAGGGGCAAAGGCAGCGCATAAAAACGTACGGGGCTATATCTCGACGGTAATTGGGTGCCCGTATGAAGGCTACATACAACCAGAAAAGGTTTTGCGAGTAACAGAAAAATTATTGGAAATGGGCGTCGATGAAATATCACTTGGTGACACGATTGGTGTTGGTGTACCGACACAGGTGGAAAATCTTTTAGAAGAATTGTTAAAAAGATACCCTGCGGAAAATTTTGCGATGCATTTCCATGATACACGTGGCACAGCGCTAGCGAATATTGTTCAATCTTTAAAAATGGGCATTACGAAGTTTGATAGTGCGCTTGGTGGACTAGGGGGCTGTCCATATGCCAAAGGAGCATCAGGTAATGTGGCCACGGAAGATTTATTGTATTTATTAGATGAAATGGGTATTAAAACGGGTGTAGAGCTGAATAAAGTGCTAGAGGCTGCGCACTTTATTGAACAGAAACTAGGGAAGGCAGTTGCCTCTAAACAAATGGCGATTGTCCGTAATGAAAGGAGTGCGAGTCAATTATGACGCAACTCGTTCGTTTTGAATTATTAGATGGTTGCATTGGGCTTATTACACTTTCAAGACCTGAAGCTGCGAATGCAATGTCTGTACAATTACTCCAAGAACTTAGCACGACACTCGACAACATAAATGGTGATCCGGCAGTGCGAGTCGTCTTACTAACAGGAGCGGGGGAAAAAGCCTTTTGCGCAGGAGCCGATTTAAAGGAGCGTAAAGGGATGCCTGACCGACAAGTAAAGCAGATTGTGCAATTAATCGGAGCAACAGTGGCAAAAGTAGAAGCACTCGCTCAACCAGTAATTGCCGTATTAAATGGCGTTGCTTTTGGTGGCGGACTCGAACTAGCGTTAGCCTGTGATTTACGTCTTGCAGCAACACATGCAAAGTTAGGCCTTACGGAGACATCTCTCGGCATCATCCCGGGGGCAGGCGGCACGCAACGACTTCCACGATTAATTGGCATTGGAAAAGCGAAGGAATTAATTTATACAGCACGTCGATTAGATGCAGAGGAAGCAAGAAGCTACGGTATTGTAGAGTATGTTCATGAGGGACATGAATTACTTGAAAAGGCACAGCAGCTTGCGCTCGAAATGGCAAAAAATGCTCCACTTTCTTTAGTACAGGCGAAAATCGCCATGAATCAAGGTGTTGAAGTGGATTTAGCTACTGGGTTAAAAATCGAATCACTTGCATATAATGCTCTGATTCCTACAGAAGATCGATTAGAGGGCTTACTTGCTTTCCAGGAAAAGCGAACACCGCAATACGTAGGGAAATAAATGGAGGCATTTAACCAAAAGGCAAAGGCATGGCTAAATCAAAAGTTGAAGATAATCTATGCCAAGACTTAAAGTTGATTGGAGTGAAGGCTGGGCGACTCCTCGTGGATCAGCGGTACAGATGACATCCTGCAGCGAAGCTATTAGGGGAACGAAGGCTAAAACCATCACGTCCTGTGATAACGCCTCCGTGACCAACATCCTGTTGCCCCGACGCCCCCAGGAAGCTTTGCTCTGTGCGAAAGCGTAGCGACAGCAACAAATGTTTTATCTGCGCGAAAGCGAAGCGTCAGCGACAAATGTTTTATCTGCGCGAAAGCGAAGCGTCAGCGACAAATGTTTTATCTGCGCGAAAGCGAAGCGTCAGCGACAAAGCGCCCAGCCGTAACGGAAATCACCCCCACGCTATGGTGATGAACCGATTATTGCAATGTAAGAGAGAAGAAATACAAAGTGCTACTGCAATTATGCTAAGGCGTAACCGATTCGGCAAAAGGAGGAATTAACTATGAGCAATGTATCGACAGAAAATACCACGAAAACAATGAAGGAACAAATTTTAGCAGGTGGTCTGCCAAAATATCACGATAAAAATGCACAACAAGGAAAGCTATTTGTACGTGAACGACTTGAATTATTATTAGATGATGGACTTCAATCAGAAGATGGCTTGTATGCGAACTGCTTAGCAGGTGACCTACCAGCAGATGGCGTTGTCACAGGAATCGGTAAAATTCATGGCCGTACTGTTTGCGTTTTAGCAAACGATTCGACGATTAAAGCTGGGTCTTGGGGGAAACGTACAGTTGAAAAAATGATTCGTATTCAAGAAACAGCTGAAAAGCTAAATTGCCCATTACTGTATCTAGTCGATTCAGCAGGTGCACGTATTACTGACCAATTAGAAATGTTTCCTGGTCGCAGAGGAGCAGGACGCATTTTCTATAATCAGGTAAAGCTTTCAGGTAAAATTCCTCAAATATGCTTACTGTTTGGCCCTTCTGCGGCAGGAGGTGCATATATCCCAGCATTCTGTGATATTGTCGTCATGGTAGAGGGCAATGCATCGATGTATTTAGGGTCTCCACGTATGGCGGAAATGGTTATAGGTGAGAAGGTAGATTTGGAAACAATGGGTGGAGCGAAAATGCACTGTTCTGTTTCCGGTTGCGGAGATGTGCTTGCTAAAACAGAACAGGAAGCCATTTCCTATGCTCGTAAATACTTGAGCTATTTCCCGAACAACTTTGCAGAGCGTGGTAAGGTAGAGGCTCCAAAACCGCCAGCTTCATTTGAGAAATCGATTGATGAGCTAATACCGAAAAATCAAAACGTTCCTTTTGATATGTATAAGCTAATTGAACGTATTATTGATGAAGATTCGTTCTGTGAGGTGAAAAAATTATTCGCTCCAGAATTAATTACAGGGCTTGGACGCATTAATGGGCAATCGGTTGGAATTATCGCCAATCAACCGCGCGTAAAGGGAGGCGTTTTGTTCCACGATTCAGCTGATAAAGCGGCAAAGTTCATTTCACTTTGTGATGCGTTTAATATTCCGCTTCTTTTCCTTGCCGATGTACCAGGCTTTATGATTGGTACGCAGGTTGAAAAAGCAGGGATTATACGCCATGGTGCGAAAATGATTTTCGCGATGAGTGAGGCAACAGTTCCAAAATTAACGGTCATTGTTCGTAAGGCATATGGTGCAGGGCTGTATGCAATGGCAGGTCCTGCTTTTGAGCCAGACTGCTGTATTGCACTTTCCAACGCACAAATTGCTGTAATGGGCCCTGAAGCTGCAGTTAACGCAGTATATGCCAATAAAATTGCTGAACTCCCAAAAGAGGAGCAGGCAAGCTTTATCGCAGAGAAACGCAAAGAATATCAAGAGGAAATCGATGTCTATCGTCTAGCTTCAGAGCTGATCATTGACGATGTTATTGAGCCAAATGATTTAAGAAAAGCACTTGAATCACGTTTAGAGCTCTATATGTCAAAGTACTTATTATTCTCAGAACGTAAGCATGGAGTAAATCCAGTATAAAGCCTTGAAATAACGCTGTCTCATTTAATTGAGGCAGCTTTTTTGTATTTGAAATATTGTATTCTAGTTTATCACCGAAAGCTGGGATGACATTTTGTTGAATTTTGTTAAATTTTGTTTAGTCATCTCTTTTCTAATCGAACCTGGACAGACGTATAGTATAAGGAGGAAAAAGGTTGATATAATGCTTTAAAACTCTTTACGCATCTTATGATTACCACTTGCTTAGGGAGGCGGGGCATATTAAAATTATGTGAGGATATAGGGAAGTAGGTGGTAGAGGCGTGACAAAAAATAATATACATGGTAATGCCAAGCTACCATTACCATATCGTGCATTGATAGATACATATTATTTACCGATAAAGATAACAGGTTGGATCTTTTTTTGTATCTATTCTGTAATAGCTTTTTATAAACTAGTCATTGATCGTCTAGTGAATGTAGTCGTTATGTTGTTCAATGGCGAATATTCTTTTGGTGAATTAGGGCTGTTTGATTATAGTGACTGGCGATTAACGACAAATTTTATTCCCTTTGATACAATTCTTCGCTACATAAATTACTCTCAGTATTTTAATATGGATACCATTATTATTAATTTACTCGGCAATTTATTAATATTTACCCCAATGGGCTTTTTACTACCACTATTATCAAAAAGGTTTCGTAAAGCGCGGACAGTTATTTGGGCAGGCTTTTTCTCTAGTCTAGCGGTAGAAACTATCCAGTTTATTTTTACGGTTGGGTCGGCAGATATTGATGATTTGATTTTAAATACACTTGGAGCATGGCTTGGTTACTTAGCCTATAAAAGTATATTAATTAAACCTAAAAAATAGATAGAAACAGTCCTTGCTAAAGGGCTGTTTTTTAGTGGTGAATTAACACCATTTATAAAGTGATAACAGTAATAAATTTTATTGAAATTAACTATTGAAATACTAAATGAATATAATATTGGGTGTTAGAAGAGGTCTTTATACCTATTTTGTTGAAAGTGAAATATTTCTTTAGGAGCTTAGTATTAATTAACTCTTGAATTTGATAAAGAAAATTCCGATAATTAGTATATAGAAACTGTTTAGATTGTATGAGTATAGTAAATAAAAGATTTGATCATATCTTTTATGTAACTTGCATATTAAATTAGAAAGCCGAGGTGAATCATATGAAACTATCAAGTTTAATAGAACAAGAAAGAATGTCATCACACTATAATCGTAAAAAGATTTTACAGCGAAAACAAGCAGGTGATGCATATCGAAAAAACGCACTGTATTTTCCGCCAAAGAAAAATCCATTATTGCTTGAGCTAGAAAATTTACTTTTAGGGCATACAGATCAAGAACTCTATGAGCAACAAAAAGAGGAAGCCAAAGAGGTCACGCCTCAACAGCAAGCAATCATTCAAGATTTGCAGCAAACGAAAAATGTGCTCGGACATGAACAAACGCAAAAACATTATTCACAGTTAGAGCGTGTAGATGAGGAAGCGCCTATAGTTGATGCGAATGCCAAGGAAACCTTACAAATTTTAGAGCAGGTGCGGAATACAGCGCTGGCATCTGCGCAGCCATCACCACAGGATTTACGTGTAGCGGCAAGTGCAAATGCTCAAATACAGCACATGCAAGCGCAATTAAATGGCCAAGAGGTAGATGAAAGTGTACTAGATGATAGTGAGCCTGCTTTTGTACGTGAAGATATTGAAGTCAAAGTACCAGAACGTTTTTCGAAGGAATTGAAATTGGATCCATTTGTAGATACAATTTTCGGTAAGAGTTATGCGGAGGCATACAAGGCGCGAACATTTAAATACGCTTCTGAAAAATATGCCACTCATATTCAAATGGCAAAGGACGGCTATCGACCGGGAAATGACACCGTGATCTCCATGATAGCCTAATGCTGCAGATGGGGGATTTTTGAAATGGCAAAAGCAAAGCATGCGAAAACAAATGCGATAAGATTATTGGAACAACAAAAAATACAATTCGAAGTAATTGAATATGAGACTGGTGACGGCCAAGTTGATGGAATTTCGGTTGCTGAAAAAATTGGTCACCCAGTTTCTCGTGTTTTCAAAACATTAGTAGCAAAGGCAAGTGCCCAAAAGCTTTTTGTATTTGTTATTCCTGTAGCAGATGAGCTTGATTTAAAAGCTGCTGCAAAGGTTGTAGGAGAGAAAAAAATTGACATGCTCCCGGTCAAGGAGTTACTTGGCTATACAGGCTATGTGCGAGGCGGATGCTCTCCAGTCGGCATGAAGAAGCTTTACCCAACTGTCATCGATGCGTCGGCTCAAGAGCAAGGAAATATTATTGTCAGTGCCGGGAAAGTCGGCATGCAAATTCACATACAGCTAGATGATTTAGTCGCTGTGACAAAAGCAAAAATTGCATCAATCACCACTACCCAAGAATGATATGCTGGGTAGTTTTTTTATTGTTTTTTAGTAGTGACAGTGTAATAGGGCAATCAGTTTGGCAAAATGGAAGAGCACGTGAATCGCGAAGTCTTGATTCAGCTGAATAATGCTTCTTTACATTGTAAATATGCTGTTGGGATTTCTTATAAACAAGAAAGAATACGTTCATGATTGCTGAACGTATTTATAGGGTTGAAAATAAAATGATCAAGGAAATCTTTATGAATGTTGCAGCGCTTTAGATGAGGGTGGTTTCGTTCCAGTTTACTCCAATCAACGGTAGCGTAGAATGGCTCAAACAGAAAAGGTTTATAACAGTGATGCGATTGTACCCTGTTGTCGCTTCGCTTCCCAGGAAAGCGCCCAGCCGGAACGGAAATCACCCCCTCGCCTTGCTGAAAATTCATACTTTCAACAACAATACGTTCATGATGGCATGAACGTATTTTTTTATAAAAAAGAGAACAATGATGGGTCAATTTTTAGATTTGGAGAGCACTTAAACAATAAAAAGAAAAACAAAAGTATAGTGGAGTTAAGGTAATTATCAGATTGAAAGGGGAGGATGTTTTGAAAGTGTTAATTGTTTCAATGTCTACTTTATTTAATGAAGCATTGCAAATAGCTATTCGTGATAGGCGTTCAACTTGGCAAGTAGATACTTATCAAATTCAAACGCCTATATTTAATCAAACCTTGCTGAAAAAAATTAAAGAACAATGCCTTGATATTGTAGTAATCGAAACAACCACTCAACATTTTACAATGATATTTGATAGTTTGAAGAAATTAAAATGTCCAGAAATAGACATCATGTTACTGGTGGATTCAAGGATGGGTGAGGTTTACCATCACCTAAAAGATGAAGAAAGGTGGACCAGTGTTACTAAAAATACAAGTCTTGACGATTTTTTAGTATTACTGGAGTCGTTTAGGAGTAATGTAACTGCTTTACCAGATGTCTCTTTAAAGGAGGTGGATAAAAAGATACTAAAAGAGTTAGCAATCGGACACTCATTTGAATTTATTCAACGTACACAAGAGCTATCGGCTGAAGATATCGATCAGTCACTTTATCGGATTAATACTTATTTTAAAGTACCAAATTATATAGAGTCCATCGTTAAAGCATTTGAACAGAAAATAATCACAAATTGAAAATGCAAAGGTATTGACTAAGCAAAAGTTTTTAAATTAAGTAGTGTCAATTAAGCAAAAGCTAAATATTCAATCTAGGGTTCAAATTGGTATTTTAATATATAAAAAAGGTTTAGTGATGTTAAACAATAATTAGGATAATGTGGAAGCTGTTATCTATTGGGGGGGATAAAAAATGAAAAAA
>NZ_JBHZDH010000022.1:19696-70466 GCF_042755925.1 Lysinibacillus sp. NPDC059133
GAAATGAATACTCAAGAAGTAAATACAAAAGAATTTGATTTAGAAGTAGAATTATTAGATTTGGATGAGGTGTCGGCGATTCCAGAAACAACAGCAAGCAGTGGCTCAACAAGTTGTTCGGCAACATCGACATGCGGCTCATCATCATGCTGTGGTTCTTGTTAATTAATCGTTTGGAAGATTTAGAGTCAGTTTCTGTAAGATAAATAAACAAATAATTACTATCTATAGGAGGAATAAAAGATGAAAAAAGAAATGAATACTCAAGAAGTAAATACAAAAGAATTTGATTTAGAAGTAGAATTATTAGATTTGGATGAGGTGTCGGCGATTCCAGAAACAACAGCTAGCAGTGGCTCAACAAGTTGTTCAGCAACATCGACATGTGGCTCATCATCATGCTGTGGTTCTTGTTAATTACTTGATTATAATTGAGCGGTTGAAACAAAGAATTGTGACAGCCGCCTGATTATACCAATATTGTCTTGTTAAAGAAGAAAAAAGTACATAGGGGTGTGTGGCTGTGTATCAAACCTGTATATATAACTATGATAGTTCATTAGAACAATCATTGCTATTACTTATTGATGATATGTGGGAAGGATGTCAATATTTTGTTTCGAAAAGTTGGGAAGGTGGACCTCATATTCAGTTGATTACAAAAAATGAAATATCGCAAACTGAATATGCTGCTTTGGAAAAAAGAGTTTGTCATCTCATTGAAGAAAAACCATTAGATAAATCGTACATTGAAAAAGTAAAGAAAAAATATAATCAGAGCTTCCAATTTGTTTCGAATTTGGAAAATAAGAAAAACGAACGAGAGATTCGAGATCACGGTGAAATGAACATCTATCCATATTCTTTTCATTCTAATAATGAAAGAATAACTAGCTTATATGTGAATGAACGATTCAGACATTACCAACTGCTACTGGATACAAGAAAATATGTAGAAACACAGAAGGTAAGCGTAAGCGTTGAAGAGCTGTTCCCACTTATTTTTTCAAGGATTTCAGATATTTATCATGAAGAAAATAACAATAAAGGTTACCTTTCATTTGTCTCGCATGTCCAGGGCTTCTTTGAGCTTTCTGCTAAGCAAAAGAAACCCTATACCGAAAAGTCATTTGAGACACTTTATTTAGAAAAGCAATCAGGTTTTGAAGTATCTGAGCAAGCACATTCACAATTAATTAATAGATGGTTTAAGTATTTTTCGGAATTTTATGGACGTTGTTTAAGTCAGATGGATGAATTAATAGATGATCACTATAAAGCGGAATTGGCTCGTACTATTGAGGGATTAGAGAAAAATTTTGAAAATGATTTTCATAGGAACTTTGTGCGCTTTTCAAAGAGAAATAATTTTATGGAAAATCCCGAAGCAACGGCTTATAGATTTACAGTGAATTTGCTGTATTTAATACTACCTTACTTTAATATAAGTGCTTTGAAGAAGCAAAAGTATATTTATATGGCATACAGAGTAGTGGAAAGAAATAAAGGGATGACTTGGAGGGAGGAGTTAGGTCTTGACAGTAACAGTTACTCAAAATCCATTTAGTGTTTATCGAGGAACCAATACCTCTGATCAGTGGTATTTTGAAATGCGAGAAAAAGCAAAGGAAATTCAGATAGGTATAGATGAGATTAACAAAATTCATGAAAAAATTGAAAGAGAGAAGGAAATTGTAGTTAGTCAAATTGAAGAAGAATTTACTTTACAAAAGGATCCAAAACTTTTGAATTTGAAACGGGATGTTCATAATTTACGTAGTGTTCGCTTAAAGAAATACGCAGGACCAATTTTGATGAGTCGTCTAGTAGAACTTTTAGATCAATTAGATCTGTATCAAGAAAAGCTGCAACAAAGTTATGAAGGAGCTGTATTGAAATCAAGAGAGATTTTGCAACGAGAAATAGCAGATGACCAATTGCAAAAGACAGTTTTATTTTTTAATCAAACAATTTATAGGAACATTGAAAAATACTTATCAAAACCTGTACAAACACATAATAAAAAAGAAAAAAAGTTGGATAATTTTATTATCAATTTGTTAATGCGTAGCTCTATGAAAACTAGTCCGTTTTCTTACCTTACTCAAACGGGCTCTTCTGGAAATCGATTTTTAATTAAAAAAAGGGCAAACATTGAATTGAACCATGCTCTACTTTTTAGAATATTTTTGGAAATCATTCGTTCGAATAAAGAAGCATTAGAAAAAATCCCAGTCCATGTTTCAAAATTTGGCCAAAGAAACTCCAAGATTTTCTATGTTACTCAAGAAAATGTTCCGCAATCTAAGAAGATATATGAAACAAGTGACAAGCTGGTCGAGATGGGGATTGCGGAAGAAGTAATTCAATTTCTAAAGAAAAATCAGGGGCAAACCATATTTTATAAAGACTTTGCTCAATTTCTTAGAGAAAACGAACTATATTCTGAACATGAGTTGGATGTATTTAAAAGACTTGTTTCCACAAAAATATTAGTACAGAAAATTACAGTAAATGCTAAAAGAAATCTTGTAGTAGAAATGATTGCCTATTTAAAAGAACAAGGCATATGTGAAGAACTATCACTCCAGCTTCAGTTTATTAATGAAATGCAAAAGAAATTCGAACTGGCAGGTACAAATGAGCGGTTAGTTCTTTGGAAAAAGATTGAGGAAGTTATTAAAAATTTGAGTGAAAACATTCCGAATTTTGGTACGGAAATTCTATATGAAGATATCTTGTTTGATGCTCAGAATAATAAGAGCAGTCTCAAAGATATTGAAAATAAATTTTCTAATGATTTTTTTGAAGAAATTACGGCATTTTTACTGTTGTTTGATGTGAATATTCGTGTGCAATATGAAGTTGCTGCGCTTTATAAGAAATTATATGGTGATACAGAAACTAGTTTATCCGACAGCAATTTATTAAACAATGTATTCTTTGAAAAATTGAGATACTTCTTCCCTTATTTCCAAGACATGGATTACCGCTATGGTGAAGCGATTGCGCCTGAAGTAAAGATTTTGGATGATCTTAGAGATGAATTCAAGACATTCTTTTCTCAATACTTAGATGAAAATCAAAATAAAGAAATACAATTTCAGGAACTAGTAAAACCATTTTTAGAAAAAATTCCCGAGTATATTAAATACGGCAATGAATTTAGTATGACGCTATTTTATCAACTTTTTCAGGAGAAAGTAATTTTAAACGATATCTATGATGGTCAGGAAAAATTTCTATCTAGATTTAAAGACTTTTTTGAGAATTTGAATGACGATTTACAGTATCAAGAATATGTTCAAAAAAATTATTATGATAAGAATTATTACGAAGTGACAGAGCTGTTTGGGTTTAATGGCGGAATTCATGATAGATATTATGATCAAAAGTTAAATTTGGAATTTGGAAATCAGAGGTTCCATGATGTTGGGCATCCTGATATATCGGAATTTTCCGTTAAATACGATAAGAAAACGAAAAAACTGAAAGTGCTTGATCATCAGAAGAAAGAAGCGAAGGTAGCCTACAAATCGTCATTAGTTCCAGTCTTTCTTCCAGGAGTTCTATCTGTATTACTACTTCTGTTTCAAAGCGGGAGAATTAATTTTGATATTAATTATTTCCTGAAAAAGAGAAGTGATATGCCAAGAATTATATTTGAAAATATTGTGATGTACAGAAAGAAGTGGAATATTAAACCTGAAGATTTTGCGAATATAAACAAAGAAGCTGCAAATGAATTAGAGTTGTATTTACGCGTTAATGACTATTTTTTAGATAAGCATTTACCTAAAACATTCTTTTTGAAGAAATATCGTAGTGGAGATGAAATTTCTGCAATGAAGCCATTGTTTATTGATATCACAGTACCGATACTATTCAAACATTTTATTAATGAAATTATAAATGAAGAAAATCAAGATCCTGTGTTTTATATCGAAGAGGTATTGCCTGAATTTAAGAATGAGCTTAGGGAATATGTTGTAGAATATACGATTGACAATTAGGAGGGTGAACCATGCAGAACTATAATGTAAAGGTAGAAAAATTAACAAAGAGCTATGGAAAAAAAGCTGTTTTGAAAGGAATAGACTTTACTGCTGAAAAAGGTGAAATTATTGGTGTTATCGGTAAAAACGGTGCTGGGAAATCGACATTCCTGGAAATTTTAATGACAATCAAAGATTATAATGACGGTAAGGTAGTTGTTTTTGGTAATAACCTGAAGGATATTGATCAAGCTCAGTTGGGAAAAATCAAAAGTAATATTTCCGCGGTACTTCAGCCTACACAGTTTTATAAAAAATTAAAAGTAAAAGAACTATTAGATCTTTTCCGTTCCTATTATGGGAGCAAAGTCGATTTAAATGAAATTATAGAAGAATTTGAATTGAAAGAGCATTTAAATACGTTTTTTGATAATTTATCTGGGGGATGGAAGCAAAAGGTTAGCCTTGCAATTGCTTTTTCTTCAAAACCGCGTTTGATTATTTTGGATGAACCGACTACCGGTCTGGATCCTCATATGCGGAACGTATTATGGGAAAGCATCACAGGATATATTAAAAAAAATGACAGTACAGTGATTTTATCGACTCATTACATGGACGAAATCGAACTTTACTGTGATAAAGTTCTCTTCATTAATGATGGGGTAACAGAAGTATTTGATACTCCAGAAAATATACTGAAATCCGGTCATAAATCAATTAATAGCTTTTATCTTGATAAAATTGCTAAATAAGGAGGAGTAAACATGTTATTAACTCAAATTAAATATGACTTAAAAATGTTCTTTAGAGAGTTATTTTATTTAGTATTCACAGTTGTTGTACCACCAGTAACATATATTTTAATGGGACAAATGTTCAGTAATGCAACTTATAGCGGAGGAATGAACTATGTTCAAACGTATACACCATCGTTTATTGTCCTAATTAGTTTTTCAGTAGTGTTTTTTGCCTTTGGTTTTGATCAGGTAATGAATCGTGCAGCTGGGATTGAAAAAAGACTTTTCATTACGCCTATAACAGATAAAATTCTTTTGATGTCCAGTATTGCCAAGTCATTTATTATTGCAACTGCAGGATTTGTCTTAATTACATTAATTGGCCTACTCGTTTATGATTTGCAACTTTCTATCGTTAATTTCTTGGTTTCATATTTAAGTTTGTTGCTTATTAATGCGGTAATGTTGGTTTATTCTCATGCGATTTATTCCAACTTTAAGGAAGTAAAAACAGCACTAATTATGTCGATTGTTTTATTTCAAATTGTTATGTTTACTGGCGGCTTTTCTGTTCCTGTGGAGAGTCTTCCTAAGTTTATTCAATATGTGTCTTATGGGAATCCGTTCTATCATTTAAATAAAACTTATATTTCAATTTGGAATCAGACATTTGAACTCAATCAAGATATGTTAATTTCAATCTGTTACATATCGATTCTCCTGATTATTTCATTATTTGTTATTAAGTTCAACAATAAGAAGGAGTGATTATTATGATAATAAAGGCTCGAAGAAATATTCGATATCACTATAATGAACCAGATTTATTTATATATGGGTCAAACGAAAAAATAAAATTAAAAATGAGCGTTTCTGAATATGAAAAAATTACTTCTTTGATTAGTAAGGCATACCAAGGGAGTGAAGAAACAGAACTTTTTGAAGAGTTTAAGCGTTACAGGAAACTGACTCAGTTTCTTATAGAAAAAAATATTTTTTATCTAATTGATCCGGAAATTTATGACTTCCACAGAAGTAGTTCCTATTTACCATGGGTAGAAGAGCATTGTCTATCCGTAGAAAAAGGTCTGAAAGAAATTAGAAAAATTTGTGTAAGAATTCCTAAATCGTTTTTTGGTGCAACTTGCTTAAATGAATTATTGGAAGAGAATCAAATTAAAAGTGAAATTATAGAAGTAGAGAATATTGAAGTTCAAACAGATGGGGAAATCGTTGCAAAATATTATATTGGAAAAAAAGGGGATAGAATTTGGGTTTCAACAAGAAACCATAAGAATTTTGAAGAAGTATCAGCAGAGGATATTTCAGAGAAACTTCTGTCGGGTTTCCTTTTTTATAGTGCCATTGTATCTTCTGTTGATAAAAATACCCCAATATTCAATATAAATACTATGATGGAAGTTGAAAGAAAAATGGCGTTTGACGGAATTAAACAAGTGGATTATCAATTTTCAGGAAGGACGCATCAAGATGCTATAAAGAATTTTAATTCACTGGAAATATTCGTAAAGGAATATGATTCAAAGATCGTATCCTTTAATAATGATAAAGCATATTTCACCTACAACCAATCTCCGTTGCAGATTATTACTGTACAAACAGAAGACCAAGAAAATTACTACTTCGCAGATATTTCTTTTGAAAGGCTGGCACAATTTATTGCAGAAGCAGCATTTCTCGAAATACTAAAAAACAGTTATTCAAAAGAACTTTTACTGAAGCAGCAGGAGAAAGTCATATATAGTACCAAACATGATAAGACAGGAGAACTGTTCAGATTAGATTTGAGTGAGTTAGAAGAATCCGAGCTTATCAGCAGTTTACTGAATCAAGAAAAGCTATCAACAAATTTCTATCTCCAGGCTTGTGTTAGTGGTGGGTATTACTTGTATGTTGTAAATAACGATTCAGAGGCACTAATTTTCCGAATCCCAGTAAGAACAGCAGCTCAGCTGACAACAGTTATACTGACTTGGATTAGTATGTATAAAAATCGTGTATCTGTGAAAGAATCATTCTTTCAATCAATAGATTTAAATGAGCTCCAATTAAAAGAAGATAGTTCTTTAAATTGGGGCAGATCAGATCAAGTAAAACAAGTAAGCGGACAGCAGACTACTGTAGGGAAAATTCTCGATGAAAATGGTTTTGAATATGAACTTTTGGAGGTGAAGTGATGTCCATACAAACAATTGCAGCTACAATTCTGACAAACCAAAAGTATATTTTTATTCATTCATCAAAGAATGATTCATCCTTTTGCTTCAACTGCTTTAAGGAGCGAACAAAAGAACTAAACTGCTACCAACAATATTTCGGTTGGCTAGAAGATCAGCCTAACCAGCTAGAATCAGAAATAATTGCTATGCTTGTTCAGAAGCTTGAAAAAAGTAGCGAACCGTTCCTATATGAGCTAAATCGGGATACATTGGAAATTCAAGCGAAAGCAACCTTCAAGCGAGGAGATTGTGAGTGTAATGTAGACACTAGTTCAAACCGGCCTCTGGAATTGGATACGATTTTCGATGCAAAAGATAATCGACAACTGAGCTTTGAAAAGGTTCGGGAGAAGATTGAAAAAAACAAGAAGTTAATCTATACGCATCCATCGTCGATTGTGAATGCCTTGACGCGTGCAGGAGATTCCTATGGGACACCGATGGTACAGACAGAAGTACTGTATAAGGGGATATCAATGCTTTCCTATGGTCGGACAGGGACATATGAAAAATCAAAATATATTTCTATTTTGGAATCGTTGGAGCGTTATGCCACAGCGTTTCCTTATAAAAAACAAAAAACGGCAATACGGGAAAAGGATTCTGAAGTTATTGATCTCACGCTGAGTGAAGTAATGGCGCAATGCGATTATGGCAATCCAGAGAATTATACAGAAGATCAGCCGCTGAATTATGAAAAAGTTTGGGCATTGCACAGTGAAAAAGAAACTTTAATTCCCGAGCAGTTGATTTATTACAACTCTCATGTTGTTTCTGATGAAAAGAGATATATTTATGAAAGCTCCAATGGTAGTGCTCTCGGTTCAACAGAAGCTGAAGCGAGTCTGCATGCAATGCTGGAACTAATTGAAAGAGATGCTTTTTTAGCTACATGGTATGGGCAGATTCCACCTGTCAGAATTGATGAATCAAGCATTAATTCCAAAAAAATACAGTCTTATCTGGAATCTCTCAAGCGAAAAGATATCCGTGTTCATTTGTTCGATATTTCTATGGAAGTAAAAATCCCAACAATCTGGGTGTTATTAGAAAAGAAGGAACCTAAGGAGAATGAAATGGCCTTCTACACAGCTGCAGCAGCTTCTTTCGACTTGGAAGAGTCCATTGAACGAGCATTGATTGAAGCTACAACAGCAATTACTGTTTTTACAAATATTTTCAATAATCAGGAACATCAAACTAGAAAAAGACAATTGTTGAAGAATCCTCAATCCGTTCACAAGCTGGAAGACCATTTGCTTCTTTATTCAAATAAGGAGATGAAGTCTGCATTTAAATTTGCATTAGATACTGAAGCAGTTTCTTCCTATGAGCAATTGGAAGCAGGATATACAACTTATCAGGGAAAATTTTTAGAGGTTGTTCGAGCACTTGAAGAGCAATTGGTCAATATTTCTGGTAAAGCGTATCGTGCTACGATAGAGAACCCGAATTTATTTTCGGCAGGATTTGTGAATGTGAAATATATAGTACCTGGTATGCTGACGATGACCTTTGGACATCAAAATAGACGAGTTGTCAGTCAGCGTATTGAAAAGGCTATTCAGTTTAAGAAGAAAGGGAAGTTAGATAAAGACTGGATAGAAAAGACGCCGCATCCGTTTCCATAAATGAATGGGAGGGAATAAGGATGATTGATCAACAATATTTAGAACGATTCGGAGAGAATCGTTATAAGCAGACATTGTCTGCTGCACAATTTGATGATGACTTGTTGTTTAAAAATCATATAGATGTGATTGACATGAAATTTTTGAAAGAGCTGGGTAAAAGTGATGGCTGGAGTTCGATTATATATGATCTCTATTATTATTTAGAGATGATTCAGCGGATAGATTTTTTCAGCAAATACTATTTCCACTCTTTTTCTCCAAAAGCTAGAAATATTGATAGTCTCAAATTGGTATTCGTTCATAAAATCCATATGTTTGTTTACAAACCATTAACAGACAAAATTTATGTGTATAACCAAGATTTTTTCAAAGGATTGAATTCTGAAAGAGACTATCTAGTAATAATTAATGACAATCGTCAGCTCCAAAAATTCTATGGTGATTTTTCATTAATGCTGGGTTTACTGAATACGGGTCACTATCTCTATAATCTTGATTTTGTTTTAAATGGTCATCAAATTCGCCATCGTAAACTAACAACGGTTTCGCTGGAGAAACCTCGTGAATTTGTTACAATTCCCCTTGTTTTGGAAATAGCTATGGATCAAGAATATCATTTGAGTACAGAAGATATAAAAGAGCAACCGGAAACTGAATTTTTCAGGAGAAGGGTATCGGAGCAAAATATTCGGGGGGATGCAGTGGTAAGAAAGATGATGTCAGCTGATACTCATCAACAGTTATTGAAGGAGTGTCAAGCAGCCGTGCAAGACTATCCTGAAATAGGTTTGTGGAGCTTTATGGATAATATTATTGATCTCAGAAGTGGGTTTTACCAGATTGGAGAAAAGTGTGAATTTATTCAGCCTAAAGACGAACTTATGTATAAAAAGATGTTACACGAATATCAAGATTTCACTAATTTAGAGGGAATGAACTATTGGTTTTTCTTTACATTTGAAAAAACAGGACAAGATTATGATGAAATTTTTTTGAAGATTGGCCATTTTGCACAACGTTTATCAATTATTGCTGCGAAATATGGATTAGCAGCTCGTGGGATTAAAAATTATAATGACACCATAATAAAAGAGAAATTCAATTTAGAAGGAAATAAACAGATTGGCTACTCATTAAATCTTTTTAGGAGCTGGAATACAAGTCACAGTTTATTTTTAAAATAAAGGAGAGTAGTATGTGGATATCTAAACATTTATTCATTCACGATTATCTATTAATTGAAGAGTTTTTAAAAGATTGTCTGTTGCCTTATTTAGATAAAGAAAAGGTTAGATATTTTTTCATTCGCTATTGGGATGGGGGTCCTCATATCCGATTGAGATACCAAACTGAACCTGACGCAGCAGAGAAATTTGAAAAAGATTTGGATCAATTATTAGAAAGTTTTCATCAAAAGCATAAGAGCCATACGTTCCAACCTATTTCATATGAAGAGGCAATTGTACAGACAGAAGGCATTAAACCGACTGCTCCTTATCCGAATTTTTCAATTCAGACAATTGATTATGTACCAGAGCTGAATCGTTATGGGGGAGAAGTAGCGATGGTGCTGTCCGAAGAACTATTTGTACACTCGTCAAGATTTGCCGGACAAATTATTCAAAAGCTTAATCGAAATCAGCGTTATGTATTAGCAATTGATCTCATGTACCTCTGTACAGAAATTGCTCAAGAATTAGGATATATCGAGAAGCATGAGACAATGTTTCTTGCGTATCGGGAAATATGGGCACAATTTTCTAACAATAAGACTTCGGAGAATTTATACAAAGTGATTAGCAACAGAATCAGTAGCTTGAAAAAGGGAGAACTTGCGATTGAATTCTATCAGCCGTATCTCAAGATTTTTAAGTCATTGCTTGCTCAAATAAAGTTATGTCAAGCTACTTTCGAGCCGGAGTACGCCTTTTATATAGTAATTTCTCATATTCATATGCTGAATAATCGTTTAGGAGTTTCTCCGGAATATGAATTTATTTTTTCAGATGCTTTCCTTCAAGTTGGATGATTTCTTAAAAAGGGGGGGTTAATTTGTGGAACTTTAAAGGTGAGCGGAATATAGAGAAAAAATTCATTGATTATCATATGATGTCAATCAATGAACCTGAATTCACCAATACTCAAGTATATGCTCACAGACCGAGGGAATTACAGGGAAATGGAAATTATCCGCTAATTGATTTGGATTATACAGTTGACCATGAAAATTTATTTGAAAGAATTTTAGGGACGAGATATTCGGCAAGGGAACCATTCAAAGCCAAGGTAAAGGTTGATAGAAAGTTAATGGCACAATTTGCTCAATTGGCGATGATTGGCGGTGATAAAGAGAATCGTACATACCCTTCCGGTGGGGCACAGTATTATGTCAATATTTATTTTTTATTCAACGAGCAATTGGTAGATATTGATTTAATAGAGCAGGGTAATATTATGCAGCTGAATAGTGATACTCAAAAGTTATTAGTTAAACAAGATCAGCCGTGGAATGAAATCAGTAAAGTATTTATTCAAAAGTATCTGGCTAATACAGCGCAGTTCGCTATTGTATTGAGCTGTGACATGTCGGATATCTCTGGAAAGTATACAGATATCTCCTATAAGTTGGTGCAACAAGAGGCCGGGCATATTGGACAGAATATCCAGTTAGTGGCTAATTATCTAGGATTGGAAAGTGTACCCTTGGGCGGTTTTTATGATATTGAGCTATCAAGACTTTTGAGAGATAATCAAACATCTTTGTATGCATTTCTTTTAGGCTAGAAAGGAGCTGAGACGGAATATGTATTGCTTAAAATTAAAATATCAAGTAAAAAAAGTCAACGATTTCTTTATGATTCAGGATTGTATAACCTTAGAAACAGTCATGGCTTTTAAAGTCAATGATATCGAGTTTAATAAATTAAAAGAAATTGTCTATCACGGAATAGATGAAACAACGGACTGTTTGGAGAATAAGCTTGGAAAGCAGCTGTTGGAAAAGGATTCTAAACTGTTTACTTACTATGAAAAGCAAAAATCTAGAGATCTTTTAAATCTAGTTAGAAGCTATACGGAATTTTTTACCCCGTATTTTATTTCAACAGAAGCGATTAAAGAATACGTGATTTTTGCAGAAGAAATTATTGAGACAGGGAAAATATTTAATATTCAGGTCTTTTTAGAAGATAAATTCCCGAATGTTCAAGATTTTTTGGAAAAATCACCGTTTATTCAAACCGTATATGATGAAAAACAGCAGGACAATATTGATCTGCTAATTGGAACACAAAAGAAAATTGCAGAAATCAATCAAATAGACTCTTTTGCGAACTATGTACTGGCATTAAGCTGTCAGGATAATAGTTTGGAGATTGGTCCATTAATCAATACAACAAAATTCGAGATTCCCAAGTTTTCAATAGAAGGAGAGCAGAATGCAGCAATAATGCATCATGAAGAATTATTGATGTGCTTTTTCTTAGAGAGGATTTTATTTATTCAGTTATTCAATTTATATAATAAAATGCGGCAAAATGAATTTTTCCCAACTAGAAACAAAGTCTGCATCAATCGAATGGATCTACAAGGATACAGTGAAGCGGTAACGCTTTATCCAAAATACTTGGTTGAGTTTGTCGTATAACGATCATAATTGTAAGGAAAATACTCGAAACAGTGTATTTTCCTCTTTATTTTGCGTTTATGTAATCAGAAGAGTAAGTTAATATACTTTTGATAAAAAAATAAAAAAACAGTTATGCTTTTCTTGTAAAGAAAAGGCTCTTCACCAAAACATGTGCTTGACTAAGTTATGAGGAATGATATAAAGTTGTAGCCCATGTAGCTATTGAGTCAGCATTCTAAACATTTAAGCAACCTCAAGGTTTAATTTCAGCATTTTTTGGAGAATGTTCTTTATTGTATACTCTACACAAAATGTAGGAAATCAATCCAAACCTAAAATATGGAGAAAAGATTAAAACGCTATCTAATTCAGATGGGAAGCTTTGGATTAATTTCCAAGGCTTCTTTACGTTTGAGGTGAAAAATAGTACGTTCAGGAAAAAATGATTTCAAAAGTAATACGTATATTACAGAAAAATGGTATTCTGTGGGGATAATATGAATACTCTGTTTTAGTTTATTAAAATGAAATTAGAACAGGGGGGGATAAAATGGTATACACATTAAAAGAACAAACAATTCTAGGCCATTATAAAAAATTTGTAGATATTTCAGAGCTAGATGAAATTAAGTTAATTCATGGATTACGTATTTTTCTTATGGATTTTAAGAAGTTCGTTATTATTTACTTACTTGCTTTTATTCTAGGAATAGCATGGCAATTAGCTATAGTTCATATTGGATTTTTCTATTTTCGACAAGTAGCTTTTGGAATACATTGTACTTCTTTTAAAACATGTTTAGTAACGAGTACTATTTTATTTCTCAGTTTTACATATTTCTTTCATATTAATAATTTTTCTTTAATTTTTATTTGGGGCATTTTTTTAGTTTGTGTTGGGGTCCTTACATTATTAGCGCCTATTGGTTCACAAAAAAACAAAATAAAAAGTGCTAGGCATATAAATTATTTACGAAAAAAAATGTATAAAAGATTTTTGATAACTAGCATAGCAATTATAGTATTACCCATAGTAATCTCTAAATTTATAGTAGCAGGTATGTTAATTGAAACATTGATTATTATATATTCATGGTTAAAATCAAAGGAGGAAATGAAATGAAAAAGTATTTAAAATCCCTTGCAGTGCTTAGTGCAGCAGTATTTATTGGAATTGCGGAGAGCAGTATTAATATGATGTGTGCAGGATGGATGGATGAAATAGAGTTGCCAGAAGAAATGAAAAATACAGAATTTTAATATATAATGGCTATGTAGTTCAAATTTATTAAAGGAAGTGCGGAATAGACGTGCTATCGATTGAATTTATACTAATGGCCATTGTTCAGTTTTCAATGTTATTATTCTTCGGCACATATGTACTAGACTTATATTGGTCCAAAAAACAATTTTTAATTATTTTATTTGTTATATTTTTACCAACCTTTATATTATTCCCTTTTTTTGGACCGATATCTATTTTGTATTATTTATCAGTATTAGCAATCATGATTTATCGAGAAACAAAAGTTGTTATGAACATTCTTCATGTGTTTATGGCACTGATTTTTTTAGTAATCGGCGACAATATTTCTAATATACTGACTTTTCGTTTGTTTAATGGGATAGGGAATGAGTACCTATCATTAATTAGTTATTTCTTTTTTTATATAGTATTTGGTATAACATTTGCTTTTTGTTATAAAAAAATTGTGAAATATTTAATCAGTCGCTGGGTATCCTATAGCTTCATTTCGTATATTTCGGTATTCCTTGGTGTTGCGACAGTTATTTTTATGTACATCAATATCATGGCAATTGACCATGACAATTTTTATGAGAGTGTTCAAAATAATTTAGCGATGTTCCTAATTTATTTTGTATTACTCACAATTAGTATATTTGTCGTTTTATATTTAGCATTTAAACAATATAAAATGAAGCAACGTGAGCAAGAAATGAAAAACTTCGAATCCTATGTTGCATCAATTGAACAGGTTAACCAGGATATGCGCAAATTTAAACACGACTACATTAATATTTTATCTACATTACGTATATTTATTGATGATGAAAATTACGAAGGTCTACATACATATTTCTACGATCATATTTTAGAAGCGAATCAAGACGAACAACAATTAAATCAACAAGCGATGATGATGTTAAATAATTTGAAAATAAATAGTTTAAAAGGGTTAGTAACCACAAAAATTTTACAAGCCCAATCACATCGTGTACCGTTTTATATTGAAATTGTTGAGGAGATTACTGAAATTGATATAGATCCAATTCTTTTAAATCGCATGGTCGGTATTCTACTAGATAATGCAATTGAAGCTGCACGAGGTGTTGAAAATAGCGAAGTCCGCATGGCGTTTATCCACTTGGATGATGTTCTTTTATTAGTTGTGAGTAACACATTTGATAAGGAAATAGCTATAAAGGTACATGAAATTTATCAAGAAGGCTTTTCAACAAAGGGAGAAAATCGAGGTCTAGGCTTAGCTAATTTACGTCAAATAACAAATGATTTACATAATGTCAATTTGAACACAAAAATTAGTTCTCCTTATTTTATTCAAGAAGTTGAGTTTCAAAAGGAGTAGATAAGATGAATATTATTATTTGTGAAGATGATATAGCTCAATTAGAAAGAGCAAAAAAAACAATCGAAAATTACGCTATGATTGAAGACAATGGGATGAAAATTGTACTGGCCACTACAAATCCAGATGATGTTCTAGCATTTTTAGAAAATGATAAAGCTGATTGTTATTTTTTAGATATAGATTTAAGTCATGAAATTACAGGTATTGCATTAGGGACTAAGATTCGAGAAAAAGACCCTATTGCTAGTCTAGTATATATTACAACACATGCAGAAATGAGTTATCTTACATTTATTTATAAACTGGCTGCGTTAGATTTTATCATTAAAGATCACCCAGATACGTTAAAGGAAAAATTATTATCTACTTTGAAAGAAGCACATCGACGTTATTTAAAAATAGGGGAACAAGATAACATTCAAAAATTTCAAATTAAAACAACAGGACGTACCCATAATATTGATTTTCAAAATGTTTATTTTTTCGAAGCTTCCCCAGGCTCGCATAAAATTATTTTACACTTAGAAAATGAACATTTTGAATTTTACGGTCGATTAAAGGATTACGAAGGTTTGTATGAAGATTTTTATCGCTGTCACAAATCTTTTATTGTAAATAAAGGAAAAATTAAAAATATAGATTCTAAGGAAAGAATTATTTTTTTAGATAATGGTGAAGTTTGTTATGTCTCAGCTCGACAGGTTAAAGGTTTAATGAAGTAAGGGCATGTTCATAGCCTTCTCTTTTAGTGGATGTTGCTAAAAAGAGAAGGCTATATTTCTGTTTATTACTTTAACGTTTGCAATATGTAAATCCCCGACAGTTTTACGAACTTCTTCTACTACAAGTTTGACAACATACTTTCTATACTCTGGGTGGATTTTTTATTGATTTAGTGAAATTATGACTATCATTGCTCGCTTTTACGTGTCCATTATTTATACTAACCTCGGAACTACAGGGTTCATTTGGAAAGTTTATTAATGCCAGTATTCTAGTGGGATAGATATTCTATTAAATAGGAAGCTACTTTTATTTGTAAAAAATAAAAGTAGCTCTTCATTTTTTTAAAGGTTCCTTCATATAATGCAAGGCATAAGATAAAGGGGGATCGAAATTGAACGGAAATGTGACCTATTATTATGGACACGCACTGACTGGGCAAGGAATTAAACATTTATATAAAGAAATGATGGATGAGGCAGAATTAGTTTATATTTTGCAGGGTGCACCGACGTTTAAAGGATCTGAGCTTCTTAAAGAGCTTGGGTATTTTTATGTGAAGCAGGGCTTTGCGGTGGAATGGTTTAAGCATGCTTTGTTGGAGGATGTTGTAGAGGCAGTGTATGTGCAAGGCTGTAATCGATTATTTGTATGGTCATCGGAGTGGGGGATTGAACCGACTTTTCTTGGCACAAAGCATCGGGTGATGTCATTTTATGATTGCTTAGAAGAAATCCAGCTTGAAAAGGTTGGTGAACAGCTTGCTAATACGATGACCGAACGAGAGTCATGGCGTGTGAAGTGTATTTCGTCGCTTACTAAAGCTATAGAGATTCATGATGATTGGGAAGTAGTCACACAGAGCTGTATGAACTGGGAGGCATTAAATGACCAGGTAGAACATTTAAAGACAGATGTTTTCCAATCGATTGTCTTAAACAAAACAGGTATGCGCACACATCGCTTACTCGGAACATTAACGCCGAGAGGGGCCGAAAATACAGTAGATAGTATAACGAAAAATGTAGCTCGAAGATTGATGATCAAAGGAAAACCAGGCACAGGTAAATCTTCGTTAATGAAAGGTTTAGCGGATGAAGCCAATGCGAGAGGGCTCGATGCACAAATTATTTGGTGTGGCTTGGATGCAAACTCTGTTGATATGGTTATTATCCCGGAATTAAATTTCTGCATCTTTGATAGTACGGAGCCTCATATCTTTGATCCACAGGACGGCAGACTAGGGGATGAAATTTTCGATATAGGGAAACATTGCGCAATTTCACAGGATGCAGAAGCTCAAATTGAAGATATTCGCGCAAAGTATAAAGAAGCAATGCAGGATGCAATGGGTTATTCGAAGCGTTATGCGGAAGCGGAGTATACAGTCCGTCGATTAATAGATAATTGTCTATCGTCATCTCTTTGGCGAGAAAAAACTGCCCCACTATTCGAAAGATTAACAAAGTAATTTTTCTTATAACATGCTTATGCTACACTAGGAGCTAGAAACAGTTTTCCTAGGAAAGGATGATACGCTTGTCAAAAGTATTGAATGCATTTTTAGATGAAAACCTACAAAACTTACATGAACAAGGCTTATACAATGAAATTGATCCAGTAGAGGGAGCAAACGGTCCCATTATTCAGGTACGTGGCAAAAATCTAATTAATCTATCCTCAAACAACTATCTTGGCTTAGCAACGAATGAAGATTTAAAGCGTATTGCCAAAGAAACAATTGAGACATACGGTGTGGGGGCTGGAGCAGTCCGTACGATTAACGGCACACTTGATTTACACGTAAAATTAGAGGAAAAGCTTGCTGAATTTAAAGGAACAGAGGCAGCGATCTCTTACCAATCAGGTTTTAACTGTAATATGGCAGCTATTTCAGCTGTTATGGATAAAAATGATGCGATTCTTTCGGACCAATTAAACCATGCATCGATTATCGATGGCTGTCGTTTATCACGTGCGAAAATCATTGCCTATAATCACTCAGATATGGACGATTTACGTGCAAAGGCAAAGGAAGCAACAGAATCAGGCTTATACAATAAAATCATGGTTATTACGGATGGCGTATTCTCAATGGACGGTGATATTGCAAAATTACCAGAAATCGTTGAGATTGCGAAAGAGTTTGATTTAATAACATATGTCGATGATGCGCACGGATCAGGTGTAACCGGTAAAGGAAAGGGCACTGTGAAGCATTTCGGTTTAGAAAAAGAAATTGACTTCCAAATTGGTACACTTTCTAAAGCAATTGGTGTTGTTGGTGGATATGTAGCAGGTAAGAAAAATTTAATTGACTGGCTAAAAGTGCGTTCTCGTCCATTTTTATTCTCAACAGCATTACCACCAGGTGATGTTGCTGCAATTACAGCGGCAGTGCAAATGCTGATTGACTCAACAGAGCTTCACGATAAGCTTTGGGACAATGGCGATTATCTAAAAGCGGGTCTTGCTAAGCTTGGCTTTAATATTGGTGCATCTGAAACGCCAATTACACCATGTATTATTGGTGATGAAAAGCTTACACAGGAATTTTCACGTCGCCTATTTGAAGAAGGCGTCTACGCTAAATCCATCGTTTTCCCAACGGTTCCAAAAGGCACAGGACGTGTTCGTAACATGCCTACAGCGGCACATACAAAAGAAATGCTGGACGACGCTCTAGCAATCTATGAAAAAGTCGGCCGTGAGCTAGGCGTTATTCAATAAAAAATTGGGCTGCCTCAATAGTGAGGTAGCCCTTTTTAACATTAGCATTAAAGTGAATTTTATAAATGATCCGATAAAATGATGAAACATTCCGATAAAATCTGAAATTGTTCCGATAAAACACAAATTTATTCCGATAAATCTCTCATCATCACTAAAAAGCCCTAATTGACGGCGTCTAAAAACATAAGTTTAGGCATTACTTTTAAACCCTTTAAATAAAAAATATATTTTTTTAATAATTACTGTAACTTTTATTAGACTTAATCGTACTAATTAATAGAATCTAAAACTAAGAGCAAAAATGATTAGTAAGATTCACTTTCGCGAAAAGACCAGGGCTCACTTTATTGCTGAGATCCTGGTCTTTTTGTATTTGTTTCTAAGAAATATTTTTAAAGCTGCTCTTACTCAAACAACAGCGATATCATTTTTTACTTCTTTCAGTAAATGTTTTGGTAGCGAAAGCGAAGCGTCAGCTACAAATGTTTTGGTTCTAACTACTTGTTTCATTTACTATCGACTCCATCTTCTTTCACCAATGTGATATCACGTAGTCCCTTTATAGATATTGCCCCCGCTAAAGCGATAGAGACTTTTAATTCATCATATAAATTCGTCATTACTTTTTCGACTCCTTGCTGTCCTTCTAATGCAAGTCCGTAGACGAAGGGACGACCAATGGCAACAGCATCTGCTCCTAAAGCGAGTGCCTTAAGAGCATCCATACCACGATACACACCGCTATCTAAAATAACAGGAATTCGTCTTTTTACAGCTTTCACAATGTCAGGAAGAGCATCAAGTGAACCAATTACGCCATCCAGTTGGCGACCACCATGGTTTGATACGATAATACCGTCAATGCCGTTTTCTATAGCTAGTTTTGCGTCTTCAGGATGTAAGATCCCCTTTAGTAAAATAGGGAGATTAGAACGGCGCTTTAATTCACGTACATTTTCCCAATTTAATGTCGGGTGGAAAATATTTTGCAACACGCCCTGTACATATGACTCAAATGAATCATCTGGTAAGGAAGCGGTAAAAACGGGGTCATTCATATAGTTTCCTCGTGCATATCCAAGCTTTAATGGCGAAAACTGATTGCGAACATCTTCTTCACGCCAGCCAAGCATGACTGTATCTACAGTTAAAACAATAGCCTCAAAACCAGCAGCCTCGGCTCGAGCGGCCATACTATAGGCAATTTCCTCATTTGTTGACCAATATAATTGAAACCATTTAGTAGCAGTGGGAGCTGTTTGTGCCACATCCTCAAGTGCATAGCTTGAAACTGTACTTTGAATATAAGGAATTTTTAACTGATCAGCTGCACGTGCAACGGCAAGCTCTCCTTCGTCATGTGCCATTTTGTTCATGCCAACAGGAGCAAATAAGAATGGCGTTGGATGTACTTTTCCGAACAGCTCAATCGATGTATCAATACTTGAAACATCCTGTAAAAAGCGTGGAATAATAGAGTATTTTTCAAAGGCTGCGCGGTTATTTCGTAATGTTTGCTCACCCCCAGCACCTGAACGGATATAGCCAAACGGACCAGCTTCCATTTTTTCTGCAACTGCCTTTTCTAAATCTGCAAAGCAAATAGGGAAGGGGGCCTGTGCATTTATATTTTTTAACAGTAGATCGCTAGGTGTTGTCTTTGTCATCGTAATCCTCCTACTAATCTTTCTTTAGTTTCACAGCAAAGCGGTTACCTATTGATTGAATAATCTGAACAAGGATGATTAAGATAAACACTGTCGCATACATCACATCGACCTCATAGCGTAAATGACCGTAACGGTATGCGAGATCACCTAAACCCCCAGCACCAACCATTCCTGCCATTGCTGTTGCTCCTATCAGACCGATTGTGGCAATTGTTAAGCCTAAAATAATGGATGGGCGAGCCTCACGTAGTAAGACATTCCAAATGATGTGACGACGTTTAATACCCATTGCTGTATAAGCTTCCACAACACCTGGATCAACTTCCAAAAGTGCCGTTTCCATAAGTCGCGCAATGTAAGGTGCTGTATAAACAACAAGCGGCACAATAACACCTTTTACACCAATAGTTGTGCCAACGATTATCTTTGTGAACGGTAAAATGAAGAATAGTAAAATAATGAACGGTACCGAGCGAATAATATTAATAAATAAATTGAAAAATTGATAGAGAAATTTATTTTCAAACGATTGTCCCGGACGAGTTAAAACGATTAAAAGCCCTAAAGGGATCCCGATTAAAATAGAAAAGAATAATGAAATCCCGACCATTTGGAACGTTTCGATAATGGATTTCCCGATAACATCTGACCAATCTGCAAAGAAGCTTTGAATGCTATTCATATAATTCGCCTCCTAATTCCTCAACGCTTACCCCATTTTCTGTAAAATATTTAAGTGCTTTTTCTACGATATATGCCTCACCGTGTAGATGCACGACAATATTACCGACAATGCCGTTTTTTAATTCAATGATATTGGCTGTTAAAATATTTGGTTGTACATCATAAACTTTGCTCACTTCTGCAAGTAAAGGTTTCCCGGTACTTTCGCCAAGGAATGTTAAACGAATAACACTTCCCGAAACATTTAATTGCTCGATAAGGGAAGGAGATAAATTACGTTGAGAAATGGTATTTAAAAATTTTCGTGTCGTTGGATGCTGAGGCTTCGAAAATAGCTCTATAGCAGAGCCATATTCCACAACTGTCCCTGATTCAAGAACGGATACATCATCGCAAATTTTTTGAATAACATTCATTTCATGTGTAATGAGTAAAATAGTGATGCCCAGCTCACGATTAATTTTCAAGAGAAGCTCAAGAATAGCGTCAGTTGTTTCAGGATCGAGAGCACTTGTCGCTTCATCACTGAGCAAAATCTCAGGCTCTTGGGCAAGAGCACGTGCAATAGCGACACGTTGCTTTTGCCCCCCAGAAAGCTGACTAGGGTAGCTATCTAATTTCTCTGTTAGGCCAACAATTTCTGCATATTTTGCAACGCGGTTTTTCACTTCAGAGTCGTTATAGCCTAGAAGTTTTAATGGTACCGCGATATTGTTGTAAACAGTCGCTGTTTTCAAGAGATTAAAATGCTGGAAGATCATCCCGATTTTTTGACGTGTTTTGCGAAGGTCGTTTAGAGAAAGGGAAGTAATATCTACATTGTCGATCAATACTTTTCCTGTTGTTGGACGCTCTAATAAGTTGACACAGCGTATAAGGGTACTTTTTCCTGCACCACTGTAGCCAATAACTCCATGAATTTCACCTTTTTTAACATGCAAGTTAATACCATCTACTGCTTTGACGATATCTTTTTTAGTTTTAAATTCTTTTGTTATATTTTCTAATTGAATCATACTGTGATATCTCCTTTCTAAGCCCTTCTATAAAGCAAGAATCTGCTAGTTTTCCGTAGGAGTCTCGCAGATTCTCGATTGTATGAAAGGTCCTTAATCGTCAATTACCAGCCCGGAATAACAGAACCTTTGAATTCTTCTTCAATAAATTTGCGTACTTCATCAGATTGATAAGCTTCAACGAACTTTTTGATTGTTGGGTCGTCTTCGTTTTCAGCACGGACTGCAATGTAATTCACATAAGGAGAGTCAGTAGACTCTAAAAGGATTGAATCTTTTTTAGGATTAATGCCAGCATCAAGAGCGAAGTTCGTATTAATAGCTGCTACATCTACTTCACTAAGCTGCTTCGGAATTTGTGCAGCTTCTAATTCAATGAATTTAAAATTCCTTTTGTTTTCTTCGACATCGCGAATAGATGCTGTTAAGTCTGCACCTTCTTTTAATTTAATGATGCCTGCCTCTTGAAGGACAAATAGAGCACGAGCCCCGTTCGTTGGATCATTTGGTAACCCGAATGTTGCACCATCAGGAACCTCATCGAATGATTTATATTTCTCAGAGTATATGCCCATAGGATTTAAAATTGTTTTTCCTACTGGCACTAAATCTGTTTTGTGATCTTTGTTAAATGCATCGAGGAATGGCTTGTGTTGATAACTATTTACATCAAGATCACCCTCGGCTAACGATGTATTTGGTAAAACATAATCAGAGAAAGTTTTTAGTTCAACCTCTAAGCCATTTTCTTTGGCAACTTTTGCAACAACCTCTGCAATTTGTTCGTGTGGACCAGAAGTCACACCCACTACAATTTTATTTTCATTAATAGCCTTATCTTGACTATCTTTACTGTCTTCTTTAGTACCGCAGCCTACTAATGCTGCTACTAATGTGAGACTCGCTAAACCTAATAAAAATTTGTTTTTCTTTTTCATGAAACATACCTCCAAAGTTGTTTTATCGGTAGTTAAAAATAAAAAAAACTCTCTTATAAACTAAGAGAGGCTCATGAAAAAACGTCCTCTCTTATCTATCAAACGATGATCGTTTGCAGGATTTAGCACCTTCCTTAAAAAAAGGAGGTTGCCGAGCTTCATAGGGCCAGTCCCTCAGCTACTCTTGATAAGAGATTTATAATATTTTTTTGTAAATCCGATAGAACTAATATAAATTATAGAATATAGTAAGTCAATCGAATTTTTAAAATTTTTTATTTTATTATAATATTTAGTTGAAAAAGAATCCGCTAGAAGTAGGGTTGGAGCAACAAAAAAAGATAGTGAAATAAAAAACTGTTCCCATAGCAAGTTTGTGCTAATGGAACAGTTTTTCGGGTAGAGTCTACTCAAGTAGGGGGATTGAAATGTTTATGAGCTAAATAAGTTTAATTTTTCAATTCTGCTAATCGCTTCACGTAAGCGGTCTTCGCTAACAAGTAAACCAACCCGTACATAGCCTTCACCATATTGACCGAAGCCATTGCCTGCAGCTACTGCGATATCAGCCTTGTCGAGCAATAAATCGGCAAATTGTTCACTCGTAAAACCTAATGGAACAGGGAGCCATGCAAAGAAAGAGCCTCTTGGTGCCGCTACTTGCCAACCAATTCGCTGAGCTTCTTCGATCAGGACATTTCGTCGACGCTCATAAGTTGCTCTTAACTTGTCAGTGCAACTCTGTGAAGCGGTAAGTGCAACTGCCGCCGCTTGTTGCACTGCGGGGAATTGACTACAAAATAGATGATCTTGAATAAGGTTAATGGCTGCAACAATATCGGGGTTACCAACTGCAAAACCAATGCGCCAGCCTGCCATATTATACGTTTTGGATAATGTATACATTTCGATACCGACATCTTTTGCACCGTCAGCTTGGAGGAAGCTGATAGGTTTATTGCCGTCAAATCCAATCGCTCCGTAGGCAAAATCATGTGCTACGATAATGTTGTGCTCTTTTGCAAAGCGTACTGTGTCCTCGAAAAATTCAAGTGTTGCAGTACCGCCAGTTGGATTATTCGGGTAATTCAAGTAAAGCAGCTTTGCCTTTTCTTTTACTGCATCGGATAAAGCATTATAATCGGGCAGGAAATGATTTTCTGCAAAAAGAGGCATGACTTCAAAATTAACATCGCCTAATACGACACCTGATAAGTAATCTGGATATCCAGGATCGGGTAATAGCATAGTATCCCCGGGGTTTAAAACGGCTAACGGTAACTCAACAAGACCAATTTTCGTACCACCGAGAATAGCTACTTCTGTGTCAGGATCAATGTCAACATTGTATTCACGTTTGTAGAAGTTTGCTGCTGCTTGGCGTAATTCTGCTATGCCACGAAATGGAGAGTATTTATGATTTTGAGGATTTTCTGCTGCCTCCTGTAATGCTTTAATAATGTGTGAAGGAGTGGGTTGGTCAGGATTACCTTGACCAAGATTAATAACATCACGCCCTTCAGCTAGAGCAGTGTTTACTTTTTGCACAAGTGCTGCAAAAAATTGAGTTGGAAGTTGCTGTAGTTTTTTTGAGAATTCCATCCATGTTCACCTTTTTCAGAATATAATAATTATTAAAGATATGAAGCAAATAGTATTACTTTTTTTACTAAATGTCTAGAGTCTTTTCAGTTAACTAAAAACTAAAAGAGACCCGATTATATTTATGAGGTGAAAAAATTGAACAAAGTCTCATATTTTATCGTCAATGCTTTTACTACAGAACTTTACAAGGGAAATCCCGCAGCAGTCTGTTTACTTGATTCAACAATACCTGAGTCGACCATGCAGAAAATTGCTCAGGAGATTCCCGTACCAACAACAGCTTTTGTCCAAAAGAAGGAGCATGATTTTTTTCTTAGATGGTTTACACCAGCAAAGGAAATACCGATTTGTGGACATGGAACAATCGCTAGCGCTTTTTTACTTTGGAAACAAGGAATTGTACCCGTCAATTCTTCGATTACATTCCAGACTGTAAGCGGCCCTTTGCAAGCAATTTGGTTGAATGAACTAGTTGAAATAACAATTCAAAAGTATCGGTTAGAAAAGATTGAATGTCCTTTGGAGCTTGAAGAATGGCTTGGTGTGAAACCAACATATGTCGGGAAAACAGAATTGGATTATATAGTGGAGCTAAGTCACGAAGAGTATATTGCAGATTTCAAAGCTGATTTTCATGCGATGAAACAGTTCCCGGTACGTGGTGTTTGTATTACAAGCCGTTCTAAAGATGAGGGGATTGATATTGTCTCAAGATTCTTTTCTCCAGCACAGGGTATTGATGAAGACCATGTAAATGGTTCCACTCATGGTGCGTTAGGACCTTACTGGTGTGAAAAGTTATCAAAAGAAAGCATTGTGAGCAAACAGCTTTCAAAACGTGGTGGGCTATTGTACGTTACACCGAAAATAAAAGATGTGGCTATTGCGGGTTCGGCAGTTCAAGTATTAAGTGGTGAAATATTAATCTAAATATTTGAGCTTAAACCATGGAAGTAAGGTTGATTTATTGTAGTATAAATACAGAACAGTACTGTCTAGAGGAGGAATAGTAATGAAGATTGGTTGTATTCAATTAAACGTAGGCTTTGGCAAAGTAGAAGAAAATTTTGCTCGCGCTGAGGACAAGATTCGTGAAGCGGCAAAACAAGGTGCAGAAATTATTGTACTACCGGAAATGTGGAATTCAGGCTATGCACTTGAAAAATTACCAGAGCTTGCAGATGTGGATGGAGAACGTTCGAAAGCATTTTTATCAGATTTAGCGAAAGAGCTTGGCGTACATATTGTTGGTGGCTCTGTTTCAACGAAGAAGGGCGATAAATTTTACAACACGATGTATACGTTTGATAACAATGGTGAGTTAGTAGGTGAATATAACAAGGCACATCTTTTCCGTTTGATGGACGAGCATTTATATTTAGAAGCAGGCGATGAAATGAATCGCTTTGCCCTAGGTGATATCGAGGCTGCAGGCGTGATTTGCTATGATATTCGCTTCCCAGAATGGCTACGTGCTCACGCCTTAGAGGGAGCAAAGGTATTGTTCGTACCGGCGCAATGGCCGACACCACGTATCGACCATTGGAAAACATTGTTGCAAGCACGTGCCATTGAAAATCAATGCTTTGTGATCGCTGTTAATCGTATTTCTAGAAAGGTAGAAAACTTCAATGGTCAATCAATGATTATTCAACCATGGGGTGAAGTGCTTTGGGTTGGCGCAGAGGATGAAGAAGTCGCTGTCATTGACGTGGACTTCTCGATTGTCGATGAAGTACGAGGTAGAATTCCAGTTTATGACGACCGCAGACCAGGATTATATAGCGGAGTAGTTACCGAAAATTAAAATCTGATAGCACGCTCAAGGAACAAAGCAACCTTGAGCGTGCTAACCAATCAACACCACCGATAAACCCCGCAAAAGCAAAGTATTTTAGTTTTTATCCTCAATTAAAGAATTAGCAAGCAACATAAATTCAAGCGTAATCCGATTATGTCCCTTCATGAAATTTTCCCCTAAGAGACTTTCAAGCTTTTTTAAACGATGGTAGAGCGTTTGACGGACGATGAACAGTTGGTTGGCAGTTTGTTGTTTGGAGCCGTTCGTTTGTAAGTATACTTGCAAGGTTTCTAATAGCTTACTGTTATATTTTTTGTCGTATTCAATAACGGGCTGCAAATAATCTTGAATCACTTCCTGTAAATTTACTTGCATCTGTAATTTATAGATGAGGTGATACAGATGTAAATCATCATAAAAATAAGATGTTGTTTGTACTTTACTGCAAATATACAATGTTTCGAGTGCAGTTTGATAGCTCTTCGGTATTTCCTCTACGTCTGCAACGACTTTGCCAATGGCTATTTGATACCCTTGAACCATTTGTTTTTTATAAAAATCAGTTTTCTGAACGGAAGAAACTAATGTATTTAATAATTCGCGACTCGATTTACTATCTTTCGTATGGAGTAAAATAAAAATGACATAACTTTTTCTTTCACATAAAAATGGTATAAATCCATTTTGCTCAAAAAGATTTCGATAGTAGAGCTTACTGTAGACAATATCCTCTTGTACCTTAGAGACTGCATTAGGAGTTGCTAAAATAAAAACAGCCCCGCTAGAAAGCTTATAGTTAGAATGATAGGTGACGATAAATTTATAGATTTCTTCTTTCGATAGTTTTTGATCGATCCAATCCGCTAAAATAGAGGCATCCTCAATGTCCCTTTTCTCTTCGATATAAAATTCTCTCATTAACAACTGTGCCAGGGCAGTAGCTGTACGGTCTAAAATAAGTAATTCGAACTCTGAGAATAGACCATCCTCTCTATAGAGCGTTAAATCTGCATAATGCTGGTCAAAAATAAAGATTGGTTCATTTTTAAATACGGGTGCTGATTTTTTCATCGTTACTAGTTGTTGGCGCTTATGATGCGGCATCTTTGGAAAAAAGATAGGCTCTCGACCTTTAATAGAAAAGATAATTTGTGTCTTCAATTCATGATACATATTTTGTAAAATTTCTTCTGCAGTTTGCCCTAATAGAGCATTTTTATTTAATGTTTGAGAGTAGGATTCTAAAGTAGAGATCATTAAATATTGTTGATTCATAATTTGACTATGTAAATCTTGTGTAATACGGACGAAAGGAACCGTGTCATGAAAAACGATAATAGGGAAGCTGTGACGGTTAGCAAGGGCTACAATTACTTCCGGGATGGTCTGTATGGAAGTCCCGTATTCAATGCACAATGCCGCGCAATTTTTTTGGATTAAGGATTCTACGAAAAAGATAAAGTTCTCTATGCTGTGCTGAAGGCTTATCCCTGTTGTTAAAACTAATTCATCACCAGCTAGAAAATTATCTACTTGTATAATTTCAATGACATGGGCCCACTTTACAATGCGTAATAATCCTTCTTCACCAGCTACGACCTCCGCACTTTGGAAGTATGTGTTTTCTAATACATCCTTCACTTGAAGCTTAAATTGACTCATTTTATCCCCCTTCCTTTTAACTTATTTCAGCGGGTGTACAAACATCCGCTGAAATAAGTTGCCTCCGGCGGATGTCAAGGAAATCGGAAAGGAGTTCTTTGTGCAAGCACAAAGCCGATTCCGGACGCAATTATGCCGAGGCATAATTGATCATAGACCTTTTTCTTAATTTCTTATTGATGTGTTGTTTTTGCTTAAATAAACTGAAATATCATATTTTAAGAATGTTTAGTCTATTTTACATTATGTTTAAAACAAATGTATAGAATTTTACAGTTTGTCTATTACTTCGTTTCTATGTAACATGTAAAATTTTTGTAAGCGGTATTCCAATCTAATAAAAGAGGTGGGCTGATATGGAGCAACAGACGCATTTACAAAGAGGGTTAAAGAAAAGGCATATGACGATGATCGCTATTGCAGGGGTTATCGGAGCCGGTCTATTTATGGGGAGTGGCTCAGTGATTAACTTAGCCGGCCCTGGCGCAATTTTATCTTATATATTTGCGGGTATTATCGTTATTCTTGTCATGCGAATGCTTGGAGAAATGGCAGCTGTCAATCCAACAAGTGGATCTTTTGCGCATTATGCACATGAAGCAATTGGTCCGTGGGCTGGTTTTATGATTGGCTGGTTATATTGGTTTTTCTGGGTTGTCGCCATTGCTTTAGAGGCAACGGCAGCAGCTGCGATTATTCAATATTGGTATGATGGGATCCCTTTATGGCTACTAAGTCTTTTATTAACCGTAGCACTTACTTTAACAAATGTTGTTTCCGTAAAAGCTTTTGGTGAATTTGAGTATTGGTTCTCTCTTATTAAAGTTACAAGTATTATAGCTTTTTTGGCACTTGGTGCATTTATTATTTTCGGTATCGCACCTAATTTTGATGCGGTAGGTACTGCCAATTTAATCGGTGAGGGTGGCTTTTTACCAAATGGTTTTGGTGCTGTCTTGATGGGCGTAGTCATTGTTATTTTCTCCTTTATGGGCACGGAGATTGTTGCTATTGCAGCAGGGGAATCTGACGAACCGTTAGCAGCGGTGACAAAAGCTACAAATTCAATTACTTGGCGTATTTTGATTTTCTACGTGGGATCGATAACGGTAGTTGTCACATTATTACCTTGGCATTCCTCAGATATTTTAACAAGTCCCTATGTAGCAGTGTTGGATTATATCGGTATTCCCGCAGCTGCACAAATCATGAATTTTGTTGTTTTAACAGCGGTTTTATCGTGCTTAAACTCCGCGCTTTACGCTACATCTCGAATGGTATTTTCTTTAGCGGAGAAGGGGGAGGCCCCAAAAGCATTTTTGAAATTAAATAAAAAGGGAGCACCTGTTAATGCCATATTAACAGCGACATTCTTCTCTTATATTGCCGTTATCATGAACTATGTTTCACCAGATAAAGTATTTATGTTTTTACTTAGTTCATGTAGTGCAATCACGTTGATTCTTTACTTAATCATTGCTTTTTCACAATTAAAAATGCGACGGAAAATTGAGAAAGAAAATCCCGAGTTATTAAAAGTGAAAATGTGGTTATTCCCATATTTAACGTATTTCACAATATTGGTTATCACAGCTTTGCTAGTCGCTATGTTCTTTATTGAATCGATGCGCTCACAAATTTTATTTACATGTGTAGTAGTGGCAGTAGTGATGATTTTCTATTTAGTTACACAAAAGAAAAAGTCACCTAACCCAGTAGATGAAGCAAGTTCTATTTTTCAAAAGGAAAAATTGGATTTTGAATAACAATAAACGAGGAGTGGGGAAATTATGACAGTTCAGCAAAAAATGAAAACGTTATCACATTTTATTAATGGTGTTGAAACAGCCGGTACTAGTGGTCGTTACTCGGAAGTTTATAACCCAACAACAGGTGAGGTCATTGCGCAAGTTCCGTTAGCGACTAGAGATGAGGTGAAGCAAGCTATCCAGCTAGCGAAGGCAGCTTTCCCATCATGGAAAAAGACATCGATTGGTAAACGAGTCGAGGTTTTGCATCGTTTCCGTCAGTTATTAGTAGAAAGACAGGATGAGCTGATTGAAGCGATTTGTGAGGAAAGTGGGAAAACAAAGGAAGACGCTAAGGGCGAAATTGTTCGTGGCATTGAATCCGTAGATATGGCAATAAGTGCCCCGCAAATGCTGAAGGGGGAATACTCGGTTAATGTAGGCGGCAATATTAATGCCTTCTCTGCAAAAGCCCCACTTGGAGTTGTGGCAACCATTGCGCCATTTAATTTCCCTGTTATGGTACCACTGGCGATTACAAGTATGGCGGTTGCGGTAGGAAATGCAGTTATTTTAAAGCCGTCTGAGCGTGTGCCGATCTCAGCATTATTTTTAAGTAAGTTATGGAAAGAGGCAGGACTGCCAGATGGAATTTGGACAGTCGTTAATGGCGATAAAGAGGCGGTCAATGAACTGCTAGAAAATAAAGAGATACAAGCAATTTCATTTGTTGGATCCACACCTGTTGCGGAGTATATTTACCAAACAGGGACGAAGCACAATAAACGTGTCGCTGCGTTTGGTGGCGGGAAGAACTTTATGATTGTCATGCCAGATGCAAATCTAGAGCAAACGGCTAATGCCTTTTTAGGTGCAGCATATGGAGCGGCTTCTCAACGTTGTATGGCCATTTCAGGAGCGATCGTCGTTGGGAAAGATACGGAACAACGCTTTACAGAAATATTAAAAGAGAAAATCTTGAAATTAAAGGTTGGTCCATATACAGACGAGGAGGTAGACTTTGGCCCAGTTATTACGCAACAATCAAAAGATACCATTCTTCGATATATCGATGGTGCTATTGCGGAAGGAGCAAATCTTGTAACGGACGGCCGAAATCCAAAAATATGTGAAACATCTAAAGGCTTCTATCTGGGTCCGACATTGTTAAATAATATAACTCCAGAAATGACTATTTTTAAAGAGGAGGTTTTTGGTCCTGCGCGTATTGTTGTAGGCGTTGAAACCTTACAAGAAGCTATTGATTTAATTAATGACCATGAATTTGGGAATGGTGTCACGATGTTTACGAGCAGCGGTTCGGCGGCGCGTAAATTCCAGGAAGAAATTGAAGTAGGAATGGTAGGCGTTAATGTTCCGATTCCAATTCCGGTTGGCTATCACAATTTTGGCGGATGGAAGCGCTCTAAGTTTGGCGAAGGGCATATGTTTGGACCAGACCAAGCACGATTCTTTACGAAAGCAAAAACGATTTCTGAACGCTGGCCAGATGAAACAGAGGATACGACAAGTTCATTTGCGTTCCCAAGCAATAACGATGCGAATAAGTGAAAAAACATAAAGGGGTGTATAGATATGGTTCAAGTAAATCTTCAAAGTGATATTTTAAAGAAAGATGAACAATATGTATGGCATTCAATGAAACCCTACAATCCACAAGCAACCTATGTAGTAGAAAAATCAAATGGTGCGAGGATTGTTGATACAGATGGCGTTGAATACATCGATGCAATGGCGGGATTGTGGTGTGTAAATGTAGGTTATGGACGCAAGGAATTAGCGGATGTAGCACATGAGCAAATGATGAAAAATGCATATGCGCCTTTATCGCAGGGACATTTACCGGCAGTTGAACTGGCTGAAAAAATTAATGAAATGCTTGGTGGAGATTATGTTGTTTTCTTCTCTAATAGTGGGTCAGAGGCTAATGAAACTGCGTTTAAAATTGCGCGTCAGTATCATCAACAAAAAGGAGAAAGCTCTCGCTATAAAATTATTTCTCGCTACCGTGCATATCACGGAAGCTCTTTTGGCGCATTGGCTGCGACAGGGCAAGCGGAACGAAAATATAAATATGAACCATTATCTCCGGGCTTTATCCATGTAGCACCACCTGATCAATATAGAGAACATGAAAGTGATACACTTGCTCCGACAGATTTAGCAAGCGTAAAAGCTGTAGATAAGACGATGACGTGGGAGCTAAGTGAAACAGTAGCCGCAATGATTTTAGAGCCAATTATTACAGGTGGGGGCGTCATCATGCCTCCGGAAAATTACTTAAGGGGCATTGAAGAAGTGTGTAAAAAACATGGAGCTTTAATGATTGTAGACGAAGTAATTTGTGGCTTTGGTCGAACAGGTAAGCCATTTGGATTCATGAACTACGGTGTAAAACCAGATATTATTACAATGGCCAAAGGAATTACAAGTGCCTATTTACCATTATCAGCTACAGCGGTAAAACGAGAAATTTATGAGGCATTTACTGAGTCTGATGCATACGGTTATTTCCGTCATGTCAATACATTTGGCGGATCACCAGTCACATGTGCGGTCGCATTGAAAAATATTGAAATTCTTCAGCGAGAAGCATTATTTGAAAGATCTAGTGAGGTTGGAGCGGCTACTTTGCAAACACTTCAGCAAGCATTGGCTAATCACCCGAATGTTGGGAATGTTCGAGGCAAAGGTTTATTAATTGGCATCGAGTTAGTGTCAGATAAAACATCGAAAGAGCCTTTACCAGTAGATAAAGTAAATGCTGTTATTGCGGCATGTAAGGAGCAGGGTGTTATTATAGGTAAAAATGGTGCCACTGTTGCAGGCTTCAATAACGTATTAACATTATCTCCACCACTTAATATTGTACAAGAGGATCTTGATACAATTATAAAAGTTGTGATTGATAGTATTCATAAAGTGAAGGCATAATATAAAATCTAAAAGTAAAGCTGTCTCTAAAGTCGTAGTAAAACTTTAGAGACAGCTTTTGATTGTCTTATAGCATAAGAAAGGCTAGGCGCAGTATGAGTATGAACAAAGCTCCTCCGGTTAGGAATAGTAATAATAAAATTCTCTTTTTTAAAGTATTGTTCATACACACTTTCACCTACTCTTTTGTTGTTTTAAACATGTAGCCACTATAAGAATTATAGATAATCAACACAATGCCCATTAACATGAAATTGGAGATGAGTGAACTTCCGCCATAGCTTAAAAATGGTAATGTCATACCTGTTACAGGTAAAAGTCCAATTGTCATACCGATATTTTGTGTAATTTGGAAGGCTAATAAACTAGCAATGCCTGCTCCCATCAGCGTCATAAATGGGTCCTGTGCTACTACTGTAATGAGAACAATACGGTAAATAACAAAAAACAGAAGAGTAATGACAAATGCCCCTCCAATGAACCCGAGCTCTTCAGCGATGTTGGCAAAAATGAAATCTGTATGCTTTTCCACGACATAGACATTATTGTTCATATAACCTTTTCCGGTAAACTGTCCTGAACCAATTGCTGAAAACCCTTGCCTTGTTTGAAAAGATGAGTCCGGATATTCATTAGGCTGCAACCATCCATTAATTCGAGAAATCTGATGCCCTGACATTTTATTTAATATTTTGTCTGTAAAAAATTCATTAAATTTTACATATAGAATAGCCACAACGCTGAGAATTGATACTGGAATGGCTGTAAAGATTATTAGCAATTTTTTTTGTATACCTGAAAAGAAAATCATCGGTACAATCATCGACATATAAAGCATGACCATGCCCGTATCAGGTTGCTTGTAAACAGCAAGCATAGGGGGAAGAGTGATAATAGCAATGATTAAGAGTAGCCGCATATCCGTTAAAAAGGTAGGGCGCACATATTTCTCTCGATGTGCAACAATGACCTTACTGACAACAATTAAAAGTGCGAACTTTAAAAACTCCGACGGCTGAAATGATCCTAACACTGGAATTTGGTACCAACGCTTCGCCTCATTAACAGTCCGAGCTATACTTTCGGGTGCAATAAATAAAGCAAATGTTAACAAGACCATCGCCCAATAAAATGGCCATCCTATTTTTTTTAGTTGCTCGATATCAAGCGTTGCTACTCCATACATAACTAAAAATCCAATTAGGTAATAAAAAAACTGCTTTATAATAAACGAGCTTGTATACTGCTCAAACACCGTACTACTGGAATGGACAAAAAGACAACTAATAATACCGAGCAATGACAAGCTAATGACTAAAGTTTTATCTAATTTATTAAACTGTAACATTCAAACACCTCCTTTAACATAAACCGAACTATTAATAGACAACGATAGGAAATGCAGAAGGTTGCAAGTTAAATGATTATTACAAAAAATACAAATTATAAACTAATTTTACTAATTATTTAATTTTACATATGATTCAATATGAGTATTTTTATGGGTTGCTAGAATAACGTTTCGTTTCTTTTGACCTCATCAAATGGGATTGCTTGTTGCTAAGAGTGTGTTGTAAGCAAAACCGGCTGTTCACGAACGCCTGAAACAAAATGTGCTGTTAAATATGATGATTTTCTGCAGAGATAAATCGCTATAATTTCATAACTCTTCGTACAATCTTTACAAAAACAAAACACTAGCTTTATATCTTCATACTATCATTATTGGTAAGAGTTGGAGAAGGAGCCGAAGATGATGCGTTTTTTTCGATACATAATGGTGAAGGACAAGTTACTTGTACTGATGATTGTTTGTGTACTATCGAATGTGTTGCTAGGTATTTTTAGTGTTGATTATTTACGGAAAATGTCATGGCAAGCAAGTGAAAGCTATACAGAAGGACTTGTGCCAATCGGATGGTTAAATGAACTAGAGGAATCACAACGACAATTAGATTATTTAGTGAGTTCAGCTGGGACTTATCAAGAAATGTCTGTCATTTTAAAAAATGCTGAGCAGCCTTTAAATCATTTAGAAAATCTAAAAATCGATAAAAAGATGGATCATCAGATGAAGAAATTGAAGACCTTGCTAGCACAGCAGGTAGACTTGTTGGAGCGCTATAAGCAGTTAGGTCACAATGAACAACAACCATTTTATGCTCAGTCGTATTTACCTGTAAGCCAGCAAAGTCATTCATTATTAGAAGAAACTCAAAGCTATTTAGTTCAGAGGGCTACAGAACAGCAACAGGCATATCAGAAAGATGTGCAATTTGGTTATTGGTTATTAGGAGGAGTATGTTTATTTGTTGTTTTGTTAGTCATCTGTATAGGTTTTATCGCAACAAAAGCTGTGAATATACCAACGCGTCAATTGAAGTCATTATTAAAGCGTGCAGAGCAGGGGGATTTCACAGCGAACGCCAGTTATGTGGCGCAGGATGAACTTGGCGAAGTAGTATTGTCTTACAATCAAATGGTAACAGAGGTGAAAAGACTACTTCATACAGTATCCAATAGCGCGCATGAGGTTGAAGAAATGACTGGAAAACTGCAGGGATCCTCCGAGCAATCGTCTAACACGACGCGTAAAATTGCAAAGGATGTGCAGTCCATTTCAAGTTCGACTGCTGCTTCTACTGAGAAATTAGCTTCCAATACGGCATCTCTAGAGGAAGTCCTAAATGGTGTGCAAGTGATTTTAGAAAAAGTACAGGTTGTGGAAAATTTTGCTCATAAAACTGCACGTGATGCAGAAAGTGGTACGGAAATTGTTCAGGCAAATTTAACACAAATACAGGCCATTAAACGTGCAGTTGAAAAATCGAATACCGCCATATTTAAACTTGTAGAGAGAGCAGCTACAATCGATCAAATGGTTGAGGTGATTGAAAAAATTACAGCACAAACAAACCTCCTAGCCTTAAATGCATCTATAGAGGCTGCTAGAGCTGGGGAGCATGGTAAGGGATTTGCGGTTGTGGCCAATGAAGTACGCAAGCTTGCGGAGCAGACAGTTCATTCAACGCAAACGATTACGTCCATAGTGCAAAACATTCATTTAGATTCTAGCTATGCTGTGCAAATGATGGAGGGAGTGCTAGTCGCAACTGAAAAGGGTGTTCAGGTTACCGGAGATACGGCAACAAGCTTTGATCAAATTTTAGAAAAAGTACATACAATGAAGCCATATATAATGGAAGTATCTGCAACCGTTCAAGAAATTTCCAACCATACGAAAAAGGTTAGTGAAGATGCGGCGATGTTAACGTCAATTTCGGATAGGAATGCAGCATCAACTAAACATGTAGCTACTTTAACAGCCGATCAGTTAACCGCGCAGCAGCAATTCCATGATTATATTAAAGAGCTACATAAGGTATCAAAAGTTTTACAAATAGCCGTAAAGCGTTTCTCAATTTAATTTAAACAAAAGAACCTTCGTGGACAAAGAAGGTTCTTTTTTGACTAGTAGGTGCAGGGTTGTTTCTTCGAACAAAATGAATACTGCTCCTATAAAGAAAAATGAACAAATGTACTTTTAGAGTGAACATATGTATTTTGTTTGTTTAGCTAGCACAATATTATGTAGGGCTCATATACTGAGGATAAAGGGTTTTACGTTCTATCTTTCAAAATTCTAAATATTATGGTTGTGTTTTTAATATGAACAAATTATAATGATAATCATCAGAAGTGTTGTTAAATCAATGTTTATTTATATATCACTGTACTCCGTAAAAGTACAATTGTTCACAGGTGGAGGTTTGGAGAAATGAAAAAGATAATGGTTACAGGAGCACTAGGTCAAATAGGTTCTGAGCTTGTAGAAAAACTTCGTAGTATTTATGGAGAGGACAATATACTAGCGACAGATATTCGGAAGCTTGAGCATTCTAAGGGTCCGTTTGAAGTATTGGACGTGACGGATGGACAAAGAATGCATGATTTAGCGAAGGATTTTGGTGCAGATACGATGATGCATTTAGCGGCGTTATTATCAGCAACAGCGGAAAAAAATCCGTTACTAGCGTGGAATTTAAATATGGGTGGTTTAATGAATGCGTTAGAGGTTTCACGTGAGTTAAACTTGCAATTTTTTACGCCGAGTTCAATAGGCGCGTTCGGTCCGTCGACACCGAAGGATAATACGCCACAGGATACATTACAGCGTCCAACAACAATGTATGGGGTAAATAAAGTTGCTGGTGAGCTATTATGTGATTATTATTTCGATCGTTTTGGCGTAGATACTCGTGGTGTACGCTTCCCAGGGTTAATTTCATACGTAACTCCTCCAGGAGGTGGTACGACAGACTATGCAGTAGAGATCTTCTACGAAGCGATTAAGCAAGGGAAGTATACATCTTATATTCAAGAAGGTACGTACATGGACATGATGTACATGCCAGATGCATTGCAAGCTATTGTAGATGTAATGGAGGCCGATAGTAGCAAACTAATTCATCGCAATGCCTTTAATATTACTGCAATGAGCTTCGAACCATCTGAAATTGCGGCGGAAATTAGAAAGCATTTGCCACATTTCCGTATGGATTATCATGTAGATCCAGTACGTCAAGCGATAGCAGATAGCTGGCCAAATTCTATAAATGTAGAAGCGGCACAAAAAGAATGGGGCTTTAAAGTGCAGTATGACTTAGCAAAAATGACAATTGATATGCTAGAAAAATTAAAAATCAAGCTACAAACAAAAGCTTGTTCATAAATAAACAATCCTAAAAATCGGACGAAGAATTTAGTTTTCTTCGTCTTTTTTTATTTTTACAGGCAATCAAGATTGGGATGACATTTGTTAAACATACCTATTGGAGTGGAGGCTGGGCAACTTCTTGGGGATTAGCGTCACAGATGAAAACCTTTTGTTGCTGTCACGTTGTGTAAAAGACAATAAAGTTATTTATTTTTTAAAACCTAAAACAAGCATAACCCCGTCCTAAATTTAGGGCGGGGTTAAAATATAGTTGTATTTACCGTTTGATCAAACCTTTGATATCTCTGAAAACTTTCCATACGTTACACCCAAAATTGCTTACCAATGTGATAAGTAAATCTTGTTGTTTGTCGTATGAACTATAAAAACTTATACCAGGATCGCAGCCTTCAAAGTGGTAATCAAACATGCCTTCTTCTTTTTTATCCAGCCAAATCCCATACCCATAGCATTCTTCTTTCACTTGAGGAGTTAACATTTCTTTTAACATTTCTTTCGATATCAATTGACCCTTCATCAGACTGGCCCAGAACTTTTCAACATCGATTACAGTAGTAAATGCTCCTCCTGCTCCTGTTCCTTTTACGTCAACACTGTAAATATTGGTATAAAACTCTTGCCTGCTGTCATCATATACATATCCGTTTGCACATTGAGCAGGCAATCTGTCCAGTTCATAATACCCCGTATTCAACATACCGCAAGGAATAAAAACATGTTCATTAAGATATACATCAAATGAAGAGCCAGTAATGGCCTCAACAATAAGACCAAGAACAACAAATCCTGTATTATTGTATTGAAATCTATCTCCTGTAGGATACATCATCGGCTTATGTATAAATAATGGAATGATATCCGATGATGTGCGAATTTTATAATTGGGGTAATCTATCCATAGTTCGTCATAATCTTCCATGACAGACTCATCAAAATAGTCGGGTATTCCCGATGTATGATTAAGCAACTGCCTGATGGTGATATGAGGATCAATATTCTTTAAATCAAAATTCAAGATGTCCCCGATACAACTATCAAAAGATAATCGCCTTTGTTCAATCAATTGCAAAATGGCTATGGCAACAAATACTTTTCCTGCTGAGGCTGTTGCAAACTTCGTATCAATCTTGTTTGATACTTTATTTGGTAAATCTGCGTATCCAAAGGCTTTACGGTATACATTTTTACCATTTTGAGTGACTGATATGACCCCACTAAAATCTTCGTTTATACATTCGTCAAACCCCATCATTTCTCTCTCTCCTTTAAGTAAACTTATATTGATGTATGCAAGTGTTAATTGTACTCATTCTTTCCTCCAATGCTCGAGGAAAGGCCCAGCCGGAACCGAAATCAACCCCACGTTATGTGAATGAGTTATTTTAGAAAAAGTTAACAATAAAAAGAAAATTATTGGAATATATAGCTTAATTTATAATTTTCTACTATAATCATATTCAAAATATTAATAGTATTCAATTAAATTAGCTGTTAATATTTCGCAAAGGTAAAAAAGGGAGTTCACAAGAAGAAGGGATGGATGGTTTTTATGATGCAGACGCCGTTAGTATTAACAGACTTTTTTAAACGAGCAGAAAGCTATTTTGCTAGAAAGACTATTGTTTCACGGACGAGCCCACAAAAGATTCACCGTTTAACATATGGGGAATGGGCGAAAAGGACGCGTCGCTTAGCGGATGCGCTCACAAAGCTGGGGATGACAAGAGGAATGAAGATTGGCTCCTTTGCCTGGAATCAGCATCGCCATTTAGAGGCTTATTTTGCGGTACCATGTTCCGGCGCTATTTTGCACATGGTGAATATTCGTTTATCAGAAGAGCATTTAATTTACATTATTAATCATGCAGAAGATGAGATGTTAATGATTGATGTGGACTTGCTACCAATCATCGAAAACATTGCGCCTGAGCTCAAGACAGTGAAGCATTATATTATTATGACGGACGAGGATACTTTGCCAGAAACGACATTACCGAATGCATTATCCTATGAGGATTTATTAGCAACAGCAGATGAAAACTATCAGTTCCCAGAGGATATAGGGGAAGAGGAGCCTGCTGGAATGTGCTATACAAGTGCTACAACAGGAAATCCAAAAGGGGTTGTTTATTCACATCGAGGTCTAGTGCTACATAGTATGATGCTAAGTATGTCTGATTCAATGGGCATTTCCGAGCGTGATGTCGTGATGCCAATTGTACCAATGTTTCATGCAAATGCATGGGGCTTACCATTTGCATGTGTCAATGTGGGTGCTACACAAGTATTGCCTGGTCCACAATTCACATCGGCAATTATTTTGGATTTAGTAGAGCAGGAGAAGATTACATTAACAGCTGGGGTGCCGACAATTTGGATTGGTGCGTTACAGGAACAAGAGAAGCGTGAGCGAGATATTAGTTCGCTACGAGCTATTTGTTGTGGTGGCTCTGCTTCACCCACTCGACTTATTCGTACATTTGAAGAGCAGTATGGCATTCCGTATATTGTCGTGTATGGTATGACTGAAACAACACCGATTGTAGCGTTATCAAACTATATGTCTTGGATGGATGAATGGCCTATTGAAAAGCGTATTGAATCGCGAGCAATGCAAGGAATGACGATGGCCGGTATTGAATCGAGTATTGTTAATGACAATGGCGAAGTTCCATGGGATGGAGAGACGATGGGTGAGTTACGTTTACGAGGTCCATGGATTTCCCACGAGTACTATCGTGATGAACGTACAAATGATGCGTATCGAGATGGTTGGTTATATACAGGGGATATTGCGGTACGAACAGAGGATGGCTTTATCAAAATAACAGATCGTACAAAGGATTTAATTAAATCAGGTGGGGAGTGGATCTCCTCAGTTGATTTAGAAAATACATTAATGACTCATGATGCTGTTTTTGAAGCAGCAGTTATTGCAATTCCGCATGTCAAATGGCAAGAACGCCCGCTAGCTTGCGTAGTGTTGAAGGAAGGAATGTCAGCAAGTGAAGAGGAGCTTCTTGCATTTTTAGAAAGCCAATTTGCAAAATGGTGGGTACCAGATGATGTGGTATTTTTAGATGAAATTCCAAAAACATCAGTTGGAAAGTTTCTAAAAGCTAAGCTTCGAGACAATGTGGCGGAAATTTATCCGAAATTAGGTTCATTCGTATAGTTAAAAGAGCGATTTCCATAAAGGGAAATCGCTCTTTCATTTTATTTATTTAACATTTGAAATACTTGTTCTACGTCTTTGTCTCCACGGCCAGAGATATTGATAATAATGCTCTCTTCCGGAGATAATGTTGGCGCAAGCTTTAGTGCGTGAGCAACTGCGTGGGAGCTTTCAAGTGCAGGTATAATTCCTTCAACTTTTGACAGCACTTGGAATGCTTCAAGCACCTCTTCATTCGTCACCGTTACATATTCTCCACGACCAATTGTTTTTAAATAACTATGCTCTGGACCAGCTCCAGGATAATCTAGTCCAGCGGCAATCGAATAGGTTGGTAGTGGATTGCCCTCTGCATCTTGCAGTACTAAACATTTGAAGCCGTGTAATTCACCAGGTGTTCCTTCATTTAATGTTGCAGCCTTATCAGGTTCAATACCGATGAGGCGGACGTTTTCATCTGCAATAAATTCTGCAAAGGCACCAATCGCATTACTACCACCGCCAACACAAGCAAGTACTGCTGCTGGTAGCTTTCCTTCTTTTTCTAAAATTTGTTCACGACTTTCACGGCTAATGACTGATTGGAAATGCTTCACCATTGAAGGGAAGGGGTGAGGTCCAACAGCGGAACCAAGTAAATAGAAGGTTGTCTCATAGTTTTCTACTAAATCAGCAAATGCTGCATCCACTGCATCCTTTAGTCGCCCTTGACCTTTATCAACGGCTACTACCTTTGCACCAAGAAGCTCCATACGGAAGACGTTTAATGCTTGACGCTTTGTATCCTCTAACCCCATATAAATTGTGCAATCCATCCCGAACATTGCACAAGCAGTTGCTGTTGCTACACCATGCTGACCTGCACCTGTTTCGGCGATAACACGATTAGCACCCATGCGCTTGGCCAATAAAATCTGTCCAAGAACGTTATTAATTTTATGTGAACCTGTATGGTTAAGATCTTCACGTTTTAAATAAATTTTTGCGCCACCTAATTGTTTTGTTAAATTTTCAGCAAAATAAAGTGGAGATTTGCGCCCAACATATTCACGGAAATAATAGTCTAGCTCTTTATTAAAGTCTTCATCGTCTTTATATTTTTGGAAGTTTTCATCTAAAATAGTTAAAACGTTTTGAAGCTTATCGGGAACAAAGCTACCGCCAAATTCACCGAAATATCCTTTTTTCTCTGCTACTGTACTCATCTTCTCTCGACTCCTCTTTCTAATTTTTCCATAAAAAAAAGCCACTACAATCCTTCTGTAAAAAGGACGAGTAACCGTGGTGCCACCTTCATTCGCAAAAATTGCGCGCTTTCGTACTCCGGTAACGGGGAGTAAATTCGTCCTCACATTTGATGAGGCTGCTCTAAAGTCCATTCACAAGTATGTACTACTGATTTGCACCAACCATCAGCTCTCTTCAAGTACTACCGCTTGCTACTATTCTTTTTCCTAGCATTTATTGAAATGAATTCTAAAGTATTTTCAGAATAGTGTCAAGGCGTGCTGTGCAAAATCAAATCAATTATTCCCAGGCACAATTGTACGACTCCGCTGAAAGAAATTAACGGGCAAGCTGTTTTAAGAAGGATATAATGCATTACTTGCTAACTGATAATAAAGTTCTTTAATTCTTTATAAATAAAAGCAAAAATCATTATTGATTCTACCGTTACGTTAGAAACTATAATGAATGTATTAAAAGAAAAGGAGAAATATGAATGTATTCGATTGGTCAAGGTGTCTCGATCCGTACTCTTCGCTATTATGATGAAATGAATTTGTTAAAGCCATCTTACATTTCGGAAACTGGACGTAGATTTTATGAAAATGAAGATATAATTACACTGCAAAAAATAACGGGATTAAAAACGTTAGGATTTTCATTAAAAGATATCCAAGAGCTAATGAGGCAATCGCAATGGGACATAACAGAGTCTTTAAAGTACCAAAAGGGGGAAATGCTCCGTAAATTGGTGGAAATTAAAAAGAATATTGAACTACTTGAATACACAATTTCGTTGACTCAATCAAATCAGGTAATCGAACCAGAGATATTTATTGCATTAATTCAAAATAATTTACATATGGAATCTCAGCAGCGATGGTTAAAGGGTTATTTACCAATTGAAATTGTAGATGAGAGTTATGATGTATCAAATGGTCACAACGTTCGTTATGATGCACACTTAATAAACATTATAAATCAATTAAAAATAGCTTATAAGAACCAATTTACGGATATCGAAGTACATACTATTCTCGAAGAACTTTTTTCTCAATTACCACAATTATTTAATTGGTTACTAACAGAACCAAAACTTATGGAGATACAGTTGGATAGCATGTTATTTTCGTCACCATTTAGTAAACAAGAAGAAAAATGGCTAATTGAAAAAATAGAGACCATGCTAAAGGAGCATAAAACAAAATGAACATACTATTATGGGGATTCATTGGGTTTACTCTTTTATATGAGCCAATTATAGGTTATTGGTTATATCAAAGATTTAAAATACGTGTTCCGACTAATCCCGCAAGCAGGATACACTATTATAAGATTGTTATGCTAGGTTTGTGGTTACCAACACTTATTATTTTAATAGTAGTGGCAAATTCTGAACTTACTTTAGAAGAACTACGCGTAATAATGCCGAGTATTAACACAAAAGCATTAGGACCAATTGCTACATATATTGTCATAGGGGTAGCTCTATTATGTACTATATTGCTTTTATATTACGCGATTGGATATTTTATAAGTGATAATGTTAAAAATAAGATGATATTAATGAAACAAAAACAAATGAAGCAAATAGCGTTTACTGAGTTACTACCTGTTACAAAGAAAGACAAAGTCATTTGGAATCAAGTAGCATGGACAGCAGGGGTCACAGAAGAAATTATTTATCGTGGATTCCTTATATTTGCATTTAACATACTATTTCCAGAATGGTCAATTTGGTTCGTTCTATTGTGTACTTCAATAATTTTTGGTCTTGCGCATACATATCAGAGTTTATCTGGTGTCATTCGGACAACCATTCTTGGCTTTGTGTTCGGGATGCTTGCAGTCGCATTGAACTCCATTATACCTCTAATACTTCTTCATGCTTTGATTGATTATGTTGGAAAATTAGGAGATGAGAATGAAAAGGATTAAAATAACATATTATTTTCTTTCTGACTATTCATTGCAACGCTCTTTTTGCTAGGTAATAAAACTTTATTTACATGAAAAATATTCGAATTTAAACATAAGCTATGTTATTGATTTTTCCTCTTCAATTGAACACAACAAAAAAGAGGAACGGTGAACCAACCGTCCCTCTTTTTATTAAATACGGCTCGATAAGATCCGTCAGTTAAATTAAATTTTTGAAGTTTAAGCGTTTATTCAATGCATACATAATCGGTGCACCGACCGCTAAGACAACAAATTCACCTGCAGCAACAGTTAACCATGTCCAGAAGAATGGTAATTCTAATGCTAAGTTCAATTCAAAAGCAATGATGAACATTGTGCATGTAAATAACAATGTATTGATGACTAAACGGGCCCAAACATTTTTGACAAATTTACAAATAAGAATGAACAATCCAAGGGTAATCATCGAATGGCCTACACCGAAAACTAAATCGTAGATGCCGAGTGGTGAAAAGAGGTTAGAGATAAATACACCAATAATGATCCCGACGGCAAAGCGCGGATTAAATGCAACTAAATGGTTAAACATTTCAGATATTCGGAACTGCACCTCTGTAAAGCCAAATGGTGCGACTAGTAATGTAATAGCAATGTAGAGCGCTGCAATAATGCCACTCGTTGCTAAAAATTTTATTTTCATATTGATTTCTCCTTAGTTTTTTTACGTGGGATGGTTACGAACCACGTGAAGCAAATGCAATCATATCAATGTTCATGCTTATTTGTAAATAGCGTTGAGTAAAAAAAGCGCAGAAATTCATAGTACTAACGGTAATATTTAGCTCTTGTTCGTTGCTCATTAATTAGATAGGTGTGTGTTTGACCAGGATTCGAATTTTGAATCCATAAGAAGAGGGCTTGTACACTTGCTTCTTTACATATGGAATGAAATTGGACTATAGATGAGAAACAACCACTAAGGAGAGTCCAGCCATATCAAAAAAGAACTGTTCTAAGCAGTTCTTTTAACAAGTGTAGTTATCAGTAGTTTTTTAAAACGCTAAATGCTTGAGCAAATTTTTGGGCAAAGGTTAATGGAGGCTCTATTGATTGAAAATGGACGTACAAAATAGTTGGGTCCGTATATATCCAATGATTATGAATAGCACTTATAATTAAATTATTTTCTGCAAGTACTTTAACAAATGGCTGTAATTCTTCTTGGAGTACTACAACTTCACCTAAGTTAAGTGCATTTCCATATATATCAAGCGATTCGAATGTTATCCCAGCATGAAGTGCACTACGACTTGGGCGACCTTGAATTTTCACATGAAGATTTCGATGAAGTTTTACTGAGCATACGCCATGTTCCACAGAAGCTTTTCCGTTGGCAATCTGTGCAAATTTCGTACACATATTTTGAAAGCTTTGCATTTTAGACACCTCTACTTTTTATATTAATAATGAGGATGTCTTGGCGTGAAAGTAGTACATATAACGGGTTTCTGATTTGAAATTACTCATCTAAAATATTTTTAATTTCTTCTATTTCCAAAATTAAATCGTCTACTTGTTGCTTGAATTCATCTGTATATTCTAATTCCTCATCCAATTCTTTTGTATACTCTAAGGCATTTAAGGCAAAATCCAAAGCAAATGCAAATAGACTGTCACATAGATTAGAAATGATTGTGTCAATATCCCCAACATTTGCATTTTGATTCTCTTGTGAATAAGAAGGTTGATTTGAATTGGTTTCATTATTGTTCATGATATTCCTCCTTTTTGAGAACAGCACTAGTCTCATTTGCATCATATGCTTTAAATGTAAAAAAGGAGACTGAAATGGAATATTGTTGTAGAAAAATTTAGTCGCATCTAACCAGATGTGGCTTTTTACTATGCATGATTGAACGGAGCATTTTGGTTATTGACAAATTAATTAATCAATAATATCGTTTATTTATTAATTGATTAATTAATTAATAAACGAAATGTTTGGAGGTCTAACATGTTAAGAGTAGAAAATTTGGTTAAAAGTTATCAAAATGGTCGTGAATTGCTTTATGCATTAGATTCAGTTTCATTGTCAATTGATGATGGGGAATTCGTTGTCATTTTAGGCCCTTCTGGATCCGGTAAATCTACGCTTCTTAATGTAATTTCAGGTTTAGAGCAGCCAGATTCAGGGAGTGTTACTTATGATGACTATGAGATTTGTGGGTTAAATCAGAAAGAACTAACGTTGTTTAGACGTGATAAAACAGCTTTTATCTTTCAAGCATATTATTTACTCCCATTTTTAAATGTAGAATCTAACATTAAAATGGGTGCTGATTTAAAAGGGAACAAAAATATTACTGAAATAATGGATGGTTTAGGACTTCGAGGATTAGAAAAACGTCTTCCTTATGAACTTTCAGGGGGACAACAACAACGAGTGTCTATAGCCCGTGCATTAGCGAAAAAACCGGATTTTTTGTTTTGTGATGAGCCTACTGGAGCATTAGATGAAGAAACGAGCAAACAAATCTTAACTTATTTGAAGCAACTTCAAAAACAATTGAAATTTACAATTATTATGGTAACTCACAATGTTAGTATTGCTCAAATCGCAACAAAAATTATTAAAATGGGTAACGGAAGAATCGTAGAAGTATCTAGCAATGCTGATCCAAGAGATGTTAATGAAATTACATGGTGAGAAAGGGAGTACATTTGATGAGAGTAAAAAAACAGTTTCCGCTCGTAATGGTTGTTGCCTGTGCAGTATTTATTTGTACGTTACTGGTTTTCTATCTTCAAAACATAGACTCCATAAAGAAGGTACAAGAACATCAACATCAGCAGGACTTTGCGCTTATTCTACAAGGAGGGGATATAACGGACCTTTCAAATAAGTATTCTTTTACGTATGATCCTGTAACATATAAAGTCATTTATGATGAAAAAAATATATATCGTGTTATGCGAAATACGCGCAACATTGATATTCCAATATACTTGGAAGGCGTTGCTCCAAAAAGAACAACTGAAATTGCAATAGATAAAAATTATTCACAGGAGAATAAATTAGCACTAGGAGATACAGTTACTATTAGCAATACAACATATTCAATTAGTGGAGTTTTTACTTTACCTGACGCAATTTCACCGCTGGTAGCTAATAATGGTGTTGGCTACAAACCTACTACTCAAGCATTAATACTATGTAGTGAAGAAGTTTACTCAAATTGGGATGAGCAGGAAAAAACAAGTTATTCGGGCCGTTTTTTTGAAAGTGTATCTGAGGAACAGAAACAACTCCTTCTAGAAAAAATGCTTATGGATTCAAATATAAAGTCCGTGTTGAAGAAAGAGGATAATCCACAAATACTTTCTACATTAATCGCAAAAGAAAAAATGTTTAAAATCTGTCTTATTAGCGCTTTAAGTTTCTTCGGTTTAACTGTAATGGTTTTGCTTGTTACTATCATTATCCAAAATATAAATGAAGCAAAATCAAATATGGGTGTTTTAAAAGCACTTGGCTACTCTAAGCTACAAATTGCTAAAAGATATTTCCTAATTGGACCTTTCTTGTTTATAGGCGCAGTTGTAGGATATTTAGTTTCCTATGCAGTTAGCCCTCTGTTCATTAATAGAATGAATGCTACATTTCTCGTGCCAAATGTTTCACTAAATTTTGATCTTGTACAATTCATACTGTTTATAACAATCCCCGCGCTGTTTTTCTCTATAATGGCTTTTGGGATTGCCGTATTTACCTTGCGTAAACCGCCATTAGAAATGATTCATAATGCAGAATCAGTAAAATTAAATTTTCTTGTTAAGCGAATTAGGAAAAACAGATCAACTAATCCTTTTAAGAAAGCGGTCTTTAAAGCAATCGTATTAAATAATTTTCTGTTAGTCTTTTTGGCGTTGCTGACAGGATTCATGGCTAGCGCTAATTTACAGATTGCTTTTTCTTTGCAGGCAATGTCTGATAAGGTATCCTCTTTAACACTTAAAGGTTCCGAATATAAAAGTAATGTTCGATTTATTGAGGCGAAGGAAATGAAACTTTTAGACTCTGAAACACCTTATTTTTCAGAAGACTGTAAAATAGAATTTCCGAATGGTGATGTATTAAATAACGGCCAATTTATGGCATTATTTAGTAGTCGTTCTCTTTTTAAACTTTATAGTGTTCAGAAACAGAAGAATATAGATATTTCAAAGCAGGAAGGCCTTGTGGTGAATGATTGGATGCGCAAGAAATATGATTTGACGATTGGTGACGCTGCGAAAATTCATATAAATAATGTTACGTATCAGTTACCTATAACAGCTTTTGAGCAATCGGTGTATGGGGAAGTAGTTTACAGTAATATGGATGTTGCAATCAATACTGGCCTTTTAGAAAAAGAAGGATATAATGGTGTATTTACTAAAGACATTGTCGAGTTTGACAACAAGCAGCATATGTTTGTTTCAAAATTTGAAGATGTATTATATTCAAACTCTCAGCAAAAAGGAACGTATTTTGCACTATCCTTTTTATTTATCACAATTGGCTTAGCTTTAAGTATTTTAACGATTAGTATTGTAATGAAAATCATTATTTCCTCTAATCGTAAGTACTTGGCTATGATGAAAGCATTTGGATATACAAATGCAGAATGCAATCGGATCGTATTGTCAGGCTTTCGAATAATTGCCTACATCGGATTTATAATTGGCACACTCTATGCTATTGTTTTAACTAAATTTTTATTTGATTTATTGGCTAAAGCATCAACTGTAGCAATACCAATGACACCAGATAGCAAGGTAATAACAATTTCTCTCGTGATCTTTGCTGTTTCATACGAGGTCATTATGTTACTCTATAAAAAAAGCATGAATGCAGTAACTTTGCAGGAGGTTATGATGAAATGAATAAACGCCGCGAACAGAAGGAAGTTAGACGAGAGCAAATTCTAAACGCGGGCTTGGATTTGTTTATTAGAAACGGTTATCAAGGAACTACAACAAAAGAGATTGGTGACTCAGTTGGAATAAGCCAAGGATTACTGTTTCATTATTTCGGTTCTAAAGAAGAGGTATACCTTGAACTTTTAAATCGAGCTAAAACTAGTATGTCTGTTATTGGTATTTCTGAAGGGGAATTTGCACAACCGTTAGAGTATTTAAATGGAATAGTTACTTCAATACTTGATTCCTTTAAAACTCACCCATTATCGCCAAAATTATTAATGTTAGTTGCGCAAACGCAAATAGCAAGTAACTTACCAGATACTATAAAACAAGTTGCTAAGGATCTTGCAGCATCTGAGGGATTTGAAAGTTTAGTAAAAGAGGGTCAAGTTAAGGGAGTAATACGAGGTGGTGATCCTAAAGCACTCGCAGGTTGTTTTTATTCAGCCATTCAAGGTGTTGCTCAAACGTACGTATGCTTCCCAGATATCCCGTTACCACAAAGTAGTTGGTTAGTTGATATTTTGAAAAAGTAAGAGCGCATTATACCTGTTATGAAGGCAGCCTGACATTTCCAATGGAGAATGTCAGGTTTTTCAGTTTTTACATATATTGCATATAATTAGTTGTCAGAAAAATAACTTCGCTAAATTGTCAAAAAAATTTTTGTTATGTTAGAAAAAGAAATCCATTTGTAAAAACAGCGCAGTTTAGCGGTTTAAAGCGGCAAATTGAATGAAAAGATAAAATATTTAGTTGGATTTAAAAGTCAGAACATTCATAATGTTGTTGACGAACCTCGATAATAACGATAATATAGCGATACGTTCACACTTTGCTTGGCTAAAGTGTGATAAATATCAAAGATTCAAAATCGGGGGGATTATTTGTGAAAAGCAATTTAAAAAAGCTTTCGTTCCTGTTATTGGGGTTAGTTTTAATGCTTGCTGCTTGTGGTAGCAGTGGTTCTAGTTCGTCGGATTCAAAAGGGAACGAAACGAATAACGCAAGTGAGAGCGGCAATGCAGATGATAAAACATATAAGATCGGGATTACTCAAATTGTGGAGCATCCATCTTTAAATGCTGCAACTGAAGGTTTCAAAAAAGCAATTGAAGAATCTGGCTTAAAAGTTGATTACGATCCGCAAATAGCGCAAGGAGATAACAGTCTTAACACGACGATTGCAAACAATCTAGTAAGTGCCAATGTAGATTTAATCTTTGCTAACTCTACGCCATCTGCACAAGCGGCGGCGACGGCTACTAGTGATATTCCAATTGTCTTTACTTCTGTAACAGATGCTGTTGGAGCACAGCTCATTGACTCTATGGGGAAGCCAGGGAAAAATGTAACAGGAACAATCGATTTACATCCTGATACTATTTCGAAAACAGTGGCATTCTTAAAGGAATTGGGTGCGAAAAAAGTAGGTATGGTTTACAACGCTGGTGAGCAAAACTCAGTAGCGCAAGTAAAAGAAGTGAAAAAAGTGATGGGTGAACAAGGCTTAACAGTGGTTGAGGCATCTGCGGCAACGTCTGCAGAAGTAAAACAAGCTGCTGAATCGTTAATCGGTAAAGCCGATGCATTCTATATCATTACTGATAATACAGTAGTTTCGGCACTAGAGTCTGTCATTGATGTAGCGAATGCAAATAAATTACCATTAGTTGTAGGCGAGCTTGACTCTGTGGCACGTGGTGGCTTAGCGGCATATGGTTTTGAATATTATGACATCGGTTATGAAGCAGGGCAAATGGCTGTGAAGATTCTAAAAGGTGAAGCAACTCCTGCCGATATTCCAGCTCAATATCCACAAAAGCTAAAACTATTAATAAATAAAAAAGTAGCGGATGATTTAGGAATCGACATTAAAGATTCATGGGGTGCAGAGCTTGTAGAAAAGTAATGGCCTAACATGATCATCTTATGAGACGAAGCGGGGGAGAACTAAAACTGCCTCCGCTTTATCTACTTTTAGAATAAAAATTGAAATCAATTATGCGGAAGAATCACCATTCTATTTAGAATTATGTATTGATTCACAAGTATGATGGGATAATCTTTTCTAGTTTCACCTTATTGAGAAGGTTATGGTTCAAGTCTTGTTAAAAGTATGCCATGTGAATAAGTTGATTGGAGTGGGAGGCTGGGCGACTCCTTGGGGATTAGCTATAGAGGAACGAAGGCTAAAACCATCACATCCTGTGATAACGCCTTCGTGACCAACCTCGGTGCTGCTGCCGCTACGTTAGCACTTCGCTTTCGCACAGAATGAAACCCTTTTGCTGCCGCTACGTTAGCACTTCGCTTTCGCGCAAAAAACATCTGTTGGCCCAAGCGGCTCATCGGACG
>NZ_JBHZDH010000023.1:0-17000 GCF_042755925.1 Lysinibacillus sp. NPDC059133
CACTAAACCTTAGATGTGTACGCAACGATACTGCGGAATTTAAGCCTTTGGAGAGTCATACTAAATGGCAGTAGCTTTTTGCGAAACCAGACTCGGAGAATAAGGAAGACACAAATACGAAAGTCGGAAGATATAAGTTGTGTCACAGTAGAGATGTCTACATTTTTTAAGAAATGTATATGTTTTTCGTATCGGATACCATAGAGTCGTGCGAGCGTAAAGGAAGCTTAGATGCAACCATTCGTAATGAAAAACCGAATGATTTTAAAACGCTTTTTGCACACTATCCTAATATTGAGTTAGTGCTTTTTAATGGTGCAAAGGCATTCGAGGTGTTTAAAAAGCATATCGGCCTTGAGGTTTTAGATGGTCGAGCATATCAAAAAATGCCTTCGACTAGCCCAATACCTGGGAAGAATATTAAATCTTTTGAAGAAAAGCTTGAGGATTGGCGAGTGATGCACTCTTATTTGTCTAGATAATTACATTACAAAAAATCCTCTCCGATAAGTGTTGCTTGAAGGAGAGGATTGTAAGCATTATTTAATAGATGAGGGTGACATTACTGCCATGTGTTGTAGTAAGATCCTGCTGGGCTATAAAAGAATTTAAAATGATATTTTTCAGCTAATGCACGACTTTTCTCTTCGTCGTTAAATCCGATTGTCATCACCTGAGTACCGAATTTTTCTCGGATCTGAACTAATTGCTGCATCTTATTAAACGCCCATTCATCTTCTCCGACTACATCATACGAAAAGTTTTCCCACATAACAAAATCGATATATGGTGCTGTATAATCAGCTAATGTTTGAAAGCCCCAATTTTGAGCAACAGACAAGTCGTTATATTGCTGCTTTATGTTTTTTATAAAGGCAAGCATTGCTTCATTTTGAGCGCCCTGTTCTTTTTCAGGTAAGTAGGACTCGATATTGCCAACAGTATCTAAAAACACACCATCTAACCCTTTTTGAACAATTTGTTTTTGAATTTCTTCTAGTAAAAGCGCTTGATAGTGTTTAGATGTCATATCCATTAAATACGAATCCCATTCAGAGAAATACATCTTTTCCCCGCGCTCGTCTTTATAAAAATCCTCTTCTTTCAATCGGCTATAGAACTCTATATTCCATTTGTCTGCTTCCATTGCATTAATATAGCCATAAATTAATGTTCCATTTTTTTGAGCCTGCTTAATATACTTCTGCTGCATTTCGATAGGCTCCACAATGACTAAATCTTCTTTAGCCATTTCCTTGCCAATCTTATCGTTCCCTTTATCTAAATAATATTTGTACTTTTTAACAGCAGCTAGCCTGTCTTGAATACTTGTTGAATCTGCAGAAGAATTTGTAGAGTTAAAAAATAGCCAGATCCCAAAGGACAATAGAATTGTAGTAATTAGTAAAAATGTTTTTCGCATAAGTACCCCTTTTCTTGGAAAACATACCTTTTATTATACGGTATTGACCATGGAAATACGAATGCAGTTTAGGACGACTAAATCTAAGCTAATAGGCAATTGCTCAACGGTTATTAGCCCTTTTACATATATTGAATTATGTAAAAGGAGGGGTTTATCTTGTACAATCCATATGAAGAAATTATGCCGCTTCCAGAACCTGGTTTCGAACCATCGTTCGGACTGCCTAGTGTTGGAGCACCACCATCGTTCGGACTGCCTGGTGTTGGAGCACCACCATCGTTTGGACCGCCTGGCTTTGGACCGCCACCATCGTTCGGACCTCCTAGTTTTAGTCCACCACCATCATTTGGACCACCTGATTTTGGTCCGCCACCAGCAGGTCAAATGCCTCTTGGTCCACCACCTAGCTTTGCGCCATCACTTCCACCATTCGGAATAGGTACAAGTGGTATTCAATCATGCTTATTTAGAAATACGTATATATGGATGTTTAATGGATCAGGCTTTTGGTTCTTCCTAACTGCTGTAGGAAGAGAGTTTATTGCAGGGTTCCGATGGAGTAGCAGAAGTGGTTGGCGCTTCCAAACTATTGCAAGAAGAAATATTCGCTCATATGAATGTTCGAGATGGTAATTAGGCGTATTAAGTAGCCGTGATAAATGGTTCATATAGACTGTTATGCCTATAAAATAAAGGTGTCATTTTAAATAAAGTTTTCAACACTATGAAAACTCCTAAAGCACGTACTGCTCTAGGAGTTTTATTCGTAATAACTTAAATCTTCTCTACGTCATCCACAAGTTGCTTATACTTTGCAAACCATTTTTGCCATTCTTCTATTGGAAATTCTTCATGTACAGTTCCATTTAATAAGTCCGAAAGCAAGTCTAAGCATACATGCCAGCCAGCTAAATCCTTTGGTGTATGCTCAGTTAGCTCACCAATCGATTCAACTAATACTAATATGGAGCCATTGCCAGTGGGAGAGAGTTCAAATCTTACTGTATCTTTGCCCCAATCAAATTCGAGTACTTCCTTCTCGGCATAGTCTGTAATCGCTATTTCCTTATAAGCATTTGTTCCATCATTCATATTAAAATGGATTTTACCGTTTTTTCGAAGATCAATGATTTCTAAATTATTCATCCATCTTTGAAGCTTGTCATTATCCGTTAATACTGCCCAAACAGCATCCACTGAATGTGACTGCGGGCGATTGAATTTTACGACATAGTTATTTTGTTGTTTCTGAATAGTAGCAAGCATGGATAACCTCCTTATTTTTTTACTCTTATCATAGACTCCCTGCACAGTCTTTGTCATGCATATTAATGGGACGAGGTTTTTTGTGAGTAAATTAATTCAATATTTAATAGTAAATCTTAATTACGCTGTTAAAAGAAAAAGATATAATTTGTAGGTGTTTCAGCAGTTGAGCAACAAGCTATTGTGGAGGCGTTTAATTAGCTTATTTATGTAGAGGGCTTGGATTGCGTTTTTCATATTCAGTCAGCTATTGTTTTGCGAATATTTTCGATAGAAGGTATTCACTAAAGAAAATAATATAGAAACAAGTACCCCAATTAACAGATGGCGAAGAAAACCTTTAGCTACAAATTGGTCAATTACCATATTCCAAACGCAAGACTTATTGTAAAAGTAATACTAATTATAAATTTTTGCATATGATTATCTCACTTCCGTTTTATTGGTTCTATTCTTGGTATAAGTAAGGAAATTCGTGGTATTGATTCTGATGTTATTTTCTTGTTAGAACCATATATTGTAAAGGTTATTCTGGATAAAAGAATGACTATAGGATGTTGCTTATATGCCAGCATAATCACATTTACAATATAGCTAGTGCTCACTACAAAATTTCGCTATTTATTTTTTCTAAAATACATAAGAGTTCCTGAACATATACATGCAATTATGCCCAATCCATAGAGTTTAATAAAAAATGACGCATTTTCTACGATTGCTACAACTAAGGCAACACAGAAAAATATAAATAAGGGCAGTATTCTTTGTATCTCTGATTTTTTCATTATATATTTCTCTCTTTATTTATTCTTTGAAATAAATTTTCGCTATTAATAGTCCCAAAACTTATTCCTTGTTTCGAAAAAAATTTGATCAAATTATTTACGAATTTTACAATAGCCCTTTGAGGAAAGAGCACCTTGTGTTTAAAATTGGAGTGTAGATTAGTAGAGGTTTTTCGGTTATTGGATTGTTAATAATCCAGTTAACATGGTTCTCGATACTAAAGTTCTTTCTTTCTTTTAGTTACAAAAAATGAATACAATAAAACAATGGCCAAAAAAATTACACCGAATAAATAGAACCAAAATACGGTCGTATTTTCTCCCCAATGAATTATTACTTGGCGTAAAAGAGTAATAAATAAGACTAACATAGGGATAAGTACAGCTTTGCTATTAATCACAATTGTTCACCACCTATTAGCGAAGATATCCGTCATTTATAAAAAGTAATTAATTACAAGAAACTACACGTAGCTGTTATTACGAACAAGTGCTAATTAAAACATTTTTATACATATAATCAAACCATTCTTGAAATATTTAAATTGTGTAAAATCAATAAGGTTTATTACGGGAAAAGGGAATCTACCAGTAAATATTCTATGAATATGGGGATATAAGCTCCTTTTAAATAGAAACTTAGAATTTCCACATACATAATAACCTATACATAAGTTATTTAGATAATGTTTTTTGATATAAGGTACTTATAGGAATAAAATACAACCATAAATAATGTCCCTATTAGAAGATATCGAAAAGCAGGTTCTATGAAATTGTTAATAAACATACTTCCAATGAAGTAGAATGTAATGAAAGTAATCCAGATAATCATTCTTCGCATATTGCTAGTCTCCCTTTTATGTATGAGAATTTTTTATCATTCCTTTTCTAGTGGTTTAAATTGATTGTAAAGTAACACAATTAATAAACCTAAACCATTAAATGTTGTTTGAAGGGTACCTGGCTTAAAAATTATTGTGTTGATCCCGAAAATGATAAATATTATAGCTGTTGAAACGGCCGTCCTCCAAAATATCTTCATTCGTATCTCCTGTTCTATTTTTGAAAGAATGCTAAAAATTATTAAGTAATCATCCTTCATATAAATGTACGTTGTCTACATCTTTTTCATAGTTGTATGATTCAGTAATTTGCTTATACGAAATCGTGAACATCACACCGGAAGAGATTGCGAATATGTACAAATCAAGCTGGGCAATCAAATCATTTTTTCGTTGGATTAAACTTGAATGTGCCGATTCTTTTTGGTACAGTGCCCAATGCGGTATTTAATCAATTGTTCGCTGCATTGATTGCCTTTATTTTATTGAATTTCTTACATAAGCAAGGCCAAAAGAAAAAGGGTTAAAAATACCTGTCATTCGCAGGTTTCTCTTGCCTGTTCATTTGAACGGCCCTACCTCTTGAATGATGCTTGTGTATCAATAAAACTTTGGCGTTGTATCCTAAGCTTCATGAATTGAAATTGGATGATTTTAGTTAATGAACACACTTGTTATTTTAATCTCGCTTTTTAAAATATATACAGTTATTATATTGATAGACCTTTGAAGAACAAATGGGCGCTATTTGAAACTTACAAGATATAAATGAGCTGAGGGTGTTTTTTTTACGCCTATCCTTTATTTTTTCTCATTTTTTTGAAATTATCTCTTGATATGAATAAAACTGAAAATCCTACTATTAATGTAAAAGAGGAATAAATTAATTCAAACCAATTCAAATTCGAGTAAACAATTAACTGAGAAAGCCTTGCAACTCCTTGTATAGTAAACCCCATACCTATTAAAAGAAAAACAACAAACTTTTGCTTATATGCCATGGTAATCACCTCGTAATGAAAGGAACTAATATCCTTTTGAATTTACTTAGAAGAAAAACCTGCAGCAACTTGAATATAACCAGCTACTTGAAGTCCAAGGCCTGTAGTAGCTGCTGCTACTGATAATGGAAGTGCTGGTGATAGGGATGTTGAGGCTGCTGTGGAAACCTGTTGCTAGTGCTAGAGTTCCGAAACCTTCAGCAACCTGCCCCCAATTCACACCACCTTCAATAGCGAGTAATTCTTCATGTGATAAAATTCCTAAATTTTGCATAAAATAGACTCTCCTCCTACTATACCATTATTGTGTAAATCCTTCATAAGTTCTTCCCTGCGGCAACTCCAAATCCAAATGCACCAACACCGGCCGCAATTTTTCCACCATCAATTAAAAGTAAATCTTCTTGACTTAATACTGATAGGTTTAAATTTTCGTTAAGATACATAATTTCACCCCTCTCAGATTCCTAAAATTAGTTAAAATTCACGTCATTTTTAGTTCTTCAAGACTTAAGAGTAGTAAGTTCCGAATCTGTTGGTAAATATCGGATTGTCATCTCCGTTTTAGTTTTCCTTCTTCTGATAAATTTAGGCGCTTATATTTGAATCATATACATCCCCTTAAAGTCGTACAATTGTGTAATTCCGCAACTGTATGTAAGTGGAATCACGCAATTATATCGAGTGATAGAGGTAGATGTATTTAAGAGATGTTTGGTTTATATACCATATTTATAAATATTATTGGTGTAATTTTCGGATTACAATAAATCGAATATTTTACAGTAGTATAAATTGTTATGTGGCTTTCTCTATAGACAATGCCATGTAAGGGGGAGAAAAATAGAAAGATAATAAATTTGTATAGCTTATGAATTTAAACAAATAAAATTATTATTAGAATTATAGAGAGTAGTGAAATACTGTCTTTAAAGTCTTAAAATAATAAAAGAAAAGGTATTATTATTCTTTTTATTGTATAGTTTAATTTCAATTCTATATACAATTGTAAAAAAATTGTACAATCGCTGGGTCACCGGTTACGTTAGCTTTTGCATCATTATATTTTTTAATCCGAGTTACTTCTAAAAGAAATAACTTACTTTTGCATTAAAAAAGGGGGAGATCCTCGAAGAAATGTTTTTGCATATGGCTGATTTGTATAAAGCCAAAGAATCTTTAATTGCAGATAAAAAAGATTTAGAAATACAATATAATGCTGGAGTGATTACTAGTATAGAAGTAGAGAAAATAGATCGAGATATTCAGCGAATTGAATCAGATATAAACATATATAAATACGAATACTATATTCTAAGAGAAAAGTATACACAAGCATTAAACGGATATATAGAGTAATTATGTATATAAAAATAGCATGTTAGGAAGTAATTTACTAACATGCTATTTGCATTTCCGATTAATGGATTTTAAGATGAGTTAAAAAAGGGGGAATTACCATGTCATATCAACAAGCTTTAGAGCGCTATATTGCAGCTACAAATTCCCATGATTTCAATAACGTAAAAGAAATTTTGCATCCGCAAGCAGTGTATTGGTTTACCGATAAAACATGCACAACAGTAGAAGAAATAGGAGCTTATTTCAACAATGCGTGGGAATTGATAAAAGAAGAAGTATATTCGGCTACCGATGTACAGTGGCTCACAGTTGATGAACAATCAGCTACCTGTATTTATACATACCACTATGAAGGCTATCATAACGGAAAATTTTGTATCAGGTAGCGGAAGAGCAACGAATATTTTTACTGTCCTAAACAATGAATGGAAGTTAATTCATGAACATTTAAGTAGTTAAATTATTTTTATTGCTACTTGAATAAGTAATAATGAAATGATAATTATTAGCAGTATTTTAGCTATTCTTATCGGAACTTTCGGTAGAATAAAAAGTCCGACTTGAGAGCCGATGATGGAGCCAATTGCCATCGCAATTGCGTAATGCCATTGAATAAAGCCAGTTTGGTAAAATACTATAAATGCCCCTGTGCAGCTCCCGAAAATAAGTACGCGTGTGAGCTGTACAGCCTTTATGTAGGTGTAATGGTAGCGTAAAAAATGTAGTATGCTGAAGGTTGAAGAGCCAGGTCCAAAGCCGCCATCATAAACCGCGATTAAAAATGGCTGCCATAATTTATTGCTGCGCTTAGTGTCATTTTCTTCGGAGTTAACAGTCCATTCTTTATTTTTCAGCGTTATAAATAAGGCGAAGATAAGTAGAATACATGCAATAATATTCATTGTTTTTTCTGAGATGGATACTGTTAGGAGTGCTCCACAAACGCCTCCGACTAACGCTACAGCAATATATTTCATAATAGATACTAGACGAAGCTCTTTATAATAAAGAAGATAAAAGATACTCGACAGTGCTGCAATGCCCGATGAAAATTTATTCGTAGCAATGCCTGTTTGAATAGGTATGCCAACAAGCATCATAGCAGGGATCGTAATAAGTCCAGCACCCCCAGCAAGAGTGCCGATAAAAGCAGCAATAACTCCGATACCGACGAGTGTCAGTGAAAGCTTTGTATAAAAAAGTCCTATTGCAATGGCAACGGTCACAATGAAAATAAAAGATTTTTTCATAAGCGTCTCCTTTAACGTTGTTAGTTATAGGGTATTGCTAAATTATTTATAAATCTAATATATTATTTTTTGTTTTGTATAAATGATATTTATACAAAGTGCAATCTTGAGAATCATTAATTAGGAAACAGCGTAAGCATTGGTATGACAAAATCAGAGGTGAATGAAGCTGATAAAAACAGAACAAGAGCTAAAGAGCTTAATTGCAGCAGATGAATGGATGATGGGTATTTTAAAAACTGTAGAGATGCTAAGATTACCTGATTCATGGGTATGTGCAGGATTTATTCGATCTAAGGTGTGGGATTATCTGCATGAAAAGGAATATAGAACGCCATTAGATGATATTGATGTGATATATTTTGATAAAGTAAATCTCTCAAAGAACTATGAGAAGCGGTATGAACAGAAATTGACGAAGTATTTACCGAATGAGCCTTGGTCTGTGAAAAATCAAGCAAGGATGCATGTAGTAAATAATAGTGAGCCTTATCAGTCATCCATTGATGGAGTGGCACATTTTCCAGAGATCCCAACAGCTATCGGTGTTAGGCTTGCAGATGGGATGCTTGAGATAGCTGCACCTCATGGTATTAAGCACTTAGTTTCTGGAATTGTCGCTCCTACACCATATTTTCAGAAAGACTCTCAAATGCATGAGGTTTATATGGATAGAGTTCGTAACAAGCAGTGGAAATCAAGTTGGCCGAAGCTACAAATTATCTACTAAAATGAAGCGAGGGAGCTAAAGATTTTGTATTACGATAAACATCAAATAATTTCTCATTATGAAAAATCTATCGTACTTATGGAAAGTCTAGTAAGCATAACTGAAGAACAATGGCGCACGTCTATAGGGCCTGGAAAATGGACGGTAGCAGAGATAATTGGGCATCTTACCCCATGGGATGAATTCGTGGTAAAACAACGACTACCATTTCTTTTTACAGAAGAAAGCTTACCAAAAGGACCAACTGTAGAAGAGATGAATACTAGTGCTGCAAGGAATAGTCGCGCACAAAGTAAAGGTGAAACGATAGCTAATTTTATCCATCAGAGACATCAGCTAATGGACGCGCTTTATCAAATAGTTGATCAGCAATGGCAACAGCCTTTTACAATAGGTGCTTCTGAATTAACACTTCACCGTTATTTTACTAGTTTAGTAGATCATGATTTGCATCATTTTTCACAAATTCAAAGAGTTTTAAAGAATGTAGAGGCTATAAAATGGATATCAAGCATTTAATTGAATACTATGCACATGCGTCTGTAAAATTTACGGATGTTTTTACGAATAAAATGGAGCCCGGCCAAGTAGATAAAGGTCGAACAACAGCCCCTGGAAAGTGTGGGTTGGTTGTGCCGCTTGCTGGTAGCGCTATATTTAGTTTTAACGGTATCCCATATGCAATGGAGCTGGGTATGGTCGTACATGCAGGGCCACAAATGCCAATCGAAATTAAAGCTTCTGATGATAAGCAATGGGAGTATGCAGTTGTTCATTATCATATCCCTTCTGAAGAAATACCTCAATATTCATTATCAGCTCAGCACTTTTTAATCAATACAGGCTATCATACAAAAATTATTGACTATGTACAGCAGTTAATAGAAAGCCAAGCAATGCCAGGTAATATGTCAATATTCAAAGCAAAGACTCTATTTATGAATCTTTTGGAAGCCATTCTTATGTCGGCAAAAGTGAAGGTGCTCGATACGGCAAGTGACCAGATGGAGCAAGCTTTACAGTATATACATGAGAATTATGCTACACAACTTTCTGTTTCGAAAATTGCTGAAGAATTTGGCGTGGAGCGTCGTAGGTTTGCCTATCTCTTTGAACAGCATACTGGGATGAATCCTAGTGTCTACTTAACGGAATATCGCATACGACGGTCGAAGGAGTTACTGAAATATGATGATTCACCAGTAGCGGAAATAGCTGAATGTGTAGGCTATGCAGATTGCTTTTATTTCAGTCGAGTATTTAAAAAATGTGTTGGAATGTCCCCGACAGCTTATCGGAAATTAATGATTGAGGAAGCAAAATACGTATAAAAAGTTGTTTCTTGAAAAAAGAAGCAGCTTTTTTTGTGACATCCGCCGGAGGCTTTAACTTCTTTCATCAGGTATTTGAACACCTGATGAAAGAAGTTAAAATCGGCAAAAGTCCATGTGATTCGTGAAATTGTCCATTCACAACTGCTTTTCTCTTTGTTAGGATAGGAATCGTAAATGATAATGAATATCAATTAAATTGATAAACTCTATTGACTTATAAATGAAAATGATTATCATTATCAATATAATCAAGTTTGCTAGGAGAGAATATATCTATGAATAAATATTTTAAAATGTGTGCACCTGCTCTATTAGCGCTATCCTTGGCTGCGTGTGGAACGGATAAAGCAGAAGAATCTGCTACATCTACAAATAATGCAGCAGAAACTAGTGCAACAGAAACGCAAACAAATCAAGCGAAAACACAAACGATTACATACTTAGGTGAAAAATATGAAATTGCCGCAGATGTTAAAAACATAGTGGCTGCAAGCTTAGAGTCCATGGAAGACGCGGTAATGCTCGGTATCAAGCCTGTTGGCGTGCTTGATATCGGTGGGAAAATCCCATCATATCTTGCTTCTGAATTAGAAGGTGCTGAGCTTGTTGGAAATAAAATGACACCGAATACTGAAGCCATTCTTAAACTTGATCCAGATGTTATTTTAGGTTCCTCAAAATATCCAGAGGAAATGGCTGAAAAACTCAATAAAATTCAAACGATGATTCCGTATTCACATGTCTCTACAAATTGGAAAGAGAACTTAACATTACTTGCACAGCTTTCAGGTAAAGAAGATGAGGCAAAAAAAATCATTGCAGATTATGAAGCGAAGGTTGCTGATTCTCAAGTGAAATCTAAAGAGCAATTAGCGGACAAGCAAGTTCTAGTTATTCGAGTACGTGGTGGCATCATGTATATCTATCCTGCAGGCGTTTACTTAAACCCTGTTCTATATGAAGATTTAGGGGCTCCAATACCAGAGATTTTAAAAACTGCAAAGGCCCAGGCTGAACTATCTCTTGAAACATTAGCAGAGGTTAATCCTGATGCTATTTTCCTTCAATTCGAGGAATCAGAAAATGCCGATGCACCAAAAGCATTAGAAGAGCTACAAAAGAATCCAATCTTTGCAAGCTTAAAGGCATCACAAAATAATCAAGTTTTCGTGAATGCCATTGAACCTTTAGCACAAGGTGGTACTGCATGGTCTAAGGTAAAATTCTTAGACATCGTAGCTGAAAAATTACTTAAATAGTGTAGAGAGGCTGGTAGTAGATTTGGTGGCATCACCAGGCTATTACCAGCCTTTTATAAGTTAAAGCCTCCGGACGCAATTATACCGAGGCATAATTGATATAGAAAAAGGTGTGGAAGTTGAAAAAAACAAACATTGTGGCATTTTCAATATTAGCAGCTTCTCCATTCCTAATTGCGATTGTGGCATTAGTATCCGTTATGTACGGCACAAAAGACATTAGCGCAATAACGGTGTGGCAGGCGATTACTGCATTTGACCCTTCAAATGTTGACCACCAAATTATACGAACTGGACGTATTCCTAGAATTGCCGCAGTTTTATTGGTTGGAGCATTTTTAGCAGTAGCGGGGGCAGTGATGCAAGGTATTACACGAAATTATTTAGCCTCTCCATCATTAATGGGCGTTAATGATGGTTCGGCATTTATGATTACGATAGCAATTGTATTTTTCCCAGGGCTTCCAAATTACCAAATGATCTTACTTTCAATGCTCGGTTCAGCATTAGGAGCAGGTATTGTATTTGGTTTTGGCTCTTTAATTCGAAATGGTTTATCACCAGTAAGGCTCGCCATTATTGGAACGGTCATTGGTACGTTTTTAAGCAGTATTGCTACAGCCATTGCGATGTATTTTCAAGTATCGCAAACGGTAAGTGTTTGGTATAACACAAAAGTTCATATGGTGGATATGGATATGCTCGTGCTAGCTATTCCATTTGGGCTAGTCGGTTTAGTTCTTGCATTATTATCAGCAAAAGCTATTACGATAACTTCACTAGGAGAAGATATCGCTATTGGACTTGGGCAAAAAACTAAATCAGTGAAAATTATTAGTATGCTTGCCGTTGTATGTTTGACAGGTACGGCAGTTGCACTTGTAGGAAAGATAGCCTTTGTAGGGTTAGTCATTCCTCATATTACACGTTTCCTTGTTGGAGTGGATTACCGTTTTATCATTCCATGTGCAGCTGTAGTAGGTGCGTTTTTCTTAGCGCTTTGTGATGTACTCAGTCGCTTTGTTAATTACCCATTCGAAACTCCAATCGGCGTATTAACGGCATTGGTTGGTGTCCCATTCTTCTTATATTTAGTTCGTAAACACGGAGGTGAAAAACGTGCGTAAGAAAACCTCAAGTGTATTCGTTTTGACTGTTTCAATACTCATGTTATTTATTTTTGGTGCCAGCTATCTCCATCTTACAAATGGTGTCTTTGATATGTCGGTGATGGATGTTTTAAAAACATTGCTACGCATTGATCCAAATCCAAAATTTGATCTTGTCATTTTTGAATTCCGTTTACCACGTATTGTTATTGCAGCATTAGTAGGTGTTGGTTTAGGGATGGCGGGGGTTGTGCTACAAGGTATTACGCGTAATGGCCTAGCAGACCCTGGGATTTTAGGGATCAATGCTGGTGCTGGTGCAGCAGTGGTCATATTTATGTTTTTCTTCCAATTACGTCTCACATCTGCAGATATGAGTAGCTGGTTCTCCATTTTAATGATGCCGATTTTTGGATTCGTCGGTGGTGCGATGGCAGCAGTGTTGATTTTCTCGTTTGCCATGAAGAACGGTCATTTAGATATGCAACGGCTAATTTTAACAGGGATTGCGATAAATAGTGGCTTTGGGGCATTGTCACTGTTTTTATCATTGAAAATGAATGCTCAGGATTTTGAAGCTGCCGCAGTTTGGATGGCAGGCTCTATTTATAATGCAAACTGGATTTTTGTTGTGACTATGTTGCCGTGGCTTATTTTATTAGGCTTTTATGTTCATCGGAAATCGTATTTGCTCGATTATTTTCAATTAGAAGAGGATAGCATTACTAGCTTAGGGATAGCAGTGGAAAAAGAGAAAATGAAGCTGTTATTGGCAAGCGTCGGCTTAGTCAGTGCTTGTGTATCGGTATCAGGTAGTATCGGTTTTATTGGATTAATGGCACCACATATTGCTAAACAGCTTGTTGGTATTCAACATCGTTATGTCATGCCAGTCAGTGCGTTGATAGGTGCGGGATTGCTTATTTTAGCTGATTTTATAGGAAAAACAGTATTTGCGCCGTCTGAGTTGGCAGTTGGTATTGTTGTCTCGATAATTGGGATTCCGTACTTCTTATATTTACTAGTGAAATCGAAGGCATAGGAGGAAAAAGTGTGCAAACGGCATTTAGAATGGAAAATTTATCTTCTGGATATGAGCAGGTTCGTGTGTTTGAAGGCTTGAATTTAACAATAGAAGAAGGAAAGGTTACGACTATTATTGGCCCCAATGGATGTGGAAAATCTACACTCTTAAAAACAATTGGTCGTATATTAAAGAAGCAGCAGGGCACGGTTTATTTACAGGACCAAAACATGCAAAATTTATCGACAAAGGAAATTGCGAAAAAGCTAGCAATCTTATCACAGACGCCTGTTGCACCAGGTCAGTTGAAGGTTGAGGAGCTCATTGCTTATGGTCGTTATCCACATCGAAATAACGTGAATCGCTTAACAAACAAGGATGAGGAAATGATTGAATGGGCTTTAACGGTCACAAATACAATGGAGTATCGTAATCGTGAACTAGCTCAGCTTTCCGGAGGTCAACGCCAACGTGTATGGCTGGCAATGGCCTTAGCCCAAGAAACAAGTATTTTGTTATTAGACGAACCGACAACTTATTTAGATATGGCGCATCAGTTAGAGGTGCTAGAAATTGTGAAAGACTTAAACGAACAGCATCGTTGTACGATCGTTATGGTGTTGCACGATATTAATCACGCGGCACGATATTCTGATCATTTAATCGCAATGCGGCAGGGGGCTGTAATGAAAACTGGCACGCCGGAGGAAATTTTATGTGCAGATGTTATGCGGGACGTATTCAATATTAATGCACGAATTATGGAAGATCCAGTTACGAAAACACCAGTATGTTATGGCTATGATGTTATGAAGGAGGCCGACAAATGATTGAGGAGAAAATCGTGAAAACACTTGATTATGTTACTCAGCAAATTGTATCGAAGTTTACGGATTATACGTATACGGTAAATATTTATGTACCGAACGGAGAAGTACCGGAAGGAGGTTTTCCAGTCTTATACGTATTAGATGGGTCGTCTTATTTCCATCTTGTAAAGGAAGCGGTCCGCCTACAAAGCCGCAATGCACCTAAAACAGGTATTTTGCCAACTATTGTTGTAGGTATTGGGCATGGTGCGGATATGCATGAACGAAGATTTTATGATTTTACAGGACAAGCCGAAACGTATACTTATCCTGCAAGATTTAAAGGTAAGGGCCATGAGAAACATGGAGGAGCAGAGAACTTTAATAGATTTTTAGAGGAGGAATTAAAGCCGAGTATTCAGGCTCAATTCCCTGTGAATATGCAGCAACAATCACTGTTTGGGCACTCATTAGCGGGCTACTTTGTGCTTTGGCAATTATTCCATCATCAAGCAACCTTCCAACGTTATATAGCGATTAGCCCTTCTATTTGGTGGAATGAGCATGAACTATTCAGTTATGCGTCAACATTTATAAAAGAGCGTCCATTTGCTTATGAAAAATTATTCATCGGTGTGGGGGAACTTGAAACCTTTATGGTGGATGATGCTCAACAAATTGCGAGCAATTTACAGAAAATCATGGATATCTCCTTCTATGAAGCATTGGAGGAAAATCATGCTTCAATCGTTCCAACTGTTATGAGTAGAGCAATACGTTTTGTGAACAAAAAATAAAGAGTGGTGACCGCATTATCTTATGGTAATGCGGTTTATTCGTGACTAAAAAGCATTATATTGTATTTTTAATTAAAGGGAGTGTTGAAAATTGAACATTATTTTGGCTCATCACCAAAAGTTGTGGATGACATTTCTTAAAACGTATGCCATTTATAAGTTGATTGGAGTGGAGACTGGGCGACTCCTTGGGGATTAGCCTTCGTGACCAACATCGTGTTGGCCCGAAACCCTGCAGCGAAGCGTCAGCAACAAAGCGCCCAGTCGGAACGGAAATCAACCACACGTTATGGTGATGATCCAATATTTCACACAATGACCCTCATTTTGTAAGTATAATTCTTACAAATGAGGGTTTTACTTAAAAAATTAAGGTGAATAGCGTGAAAAATATAAAATTGGTAATATGAAAAGTAAGAAAATAGAAATGGAGGATAGCTACATGACCGATTTACGATATCCAATTGGACAATTTCAATTTCCGGAAGTAGTGACAGCGCAGCAAGTAAAGGAATGGATAGAAGATATTCGTCTATTACCGACACAACTAGCAGAGGCACTTAACGGAGCAAGTGAACAAGCATTAACGAAATCCTACCGAGAAAATGGTTGGACGGTTACGCAGCTTGTCCACCATATTGCAGATAGTCATATGAATAGCTACATTCGTTTTAAGCTAGCTTTAACAGAGGATACTCCGACAATTAAACCTTATAACGAAGTGGAATGGGCACAGCTTCCGGATTCGGAAATGCCTGTTTCGACATCTTATAAAATGATTGAGGGCTTACATGCACGCTGGGTTTATTTGCTGGAAAGCTTAACAGCAGAGCAATTACAACGAGCATTTCATCATCCTGATTCAGGATTAATGACGCTTGAAAAAGCTGTAGCCTTATATGCTTGGCACGGGAAGCATCATCTAGCTCATATTCAGATAGCTTTGGCGAAATGAAAAATTTTTTCTCAGAGCGAAAAGTAGGCGATTTCCTGATCTTGAAGGAAATCGCCTACTTTTGAAATTGTTTTCAAGTAATTATCGTATGTTACACGGATAATGATACTGTATGGTAGCCTTAATCTAACTTACGAACATAATCTTTTATACAATATTAATTCCTGCACTTGCATTACCAGTAATAGTAGTAACAATCCCTGAGGAAGTAACGGAGAACACCATTAATAAACGATCACCAGCAGCTACTGGCACTGGTGCAACGTTTGCAGTACCAAATGTAATAGTACCTATTGCTATTGTTGAGAGAGCTGGTGCTAAATCAACAAATGCTGTTGTAGGGCTGAAAACATTACTTCCCGCAACCGCGCGGTAAATTTGTGCTCTGACTGTTGCTGTTCCTGTAAGGGTTAAAGCAACTGTTGCGGACAAGGACGCAGAAATAGATGTAATAGTACCTGCACGTGGAACTGAAAAGGCTTCCGTTCCAGTAGCAGCTGTTAAATCTATATTTGTACCAGTAAGAGTTACCCCTGGAATAGACGTGCCGAATCCTACCATACTTACTGTACCGATCGCGCCACCAAGAACTGATGTTAAAATAACAGGAACTATTCCTGATGCGAATGGGATGATGGAGCCTGTAGCTGGTGGAGTAGTAATACATGCAGCTTCTATAGCTTCAAAAGGACCGAGTGCAGTACACTCATTTTTATTTGCGCAGCCGCCGCACGTTGAATTCATACAATTCATACACATTTTTACACCCCCTTTCTTCATTATTCTATTCAGCTAAGATTATAGGGTTAGGGCAATTAACTCTATTGCAATTTTTATATGCGGAAATATTGGGGTTTCTTTAGAGGTGATTTTTTATCGATGGCAAGTATTCGTTAATGAATTTGACATTCTACTAAATTGTTAGTTGAACAGAAAAAAGTCCAATATGTATTTTCATACGTATTGGACGGATTTATCGTAAAATCTCCATAGACTGTACACCACAACTTTAAACTAACTCCATTTTCGAAAGAAATTGAAAAACAAA
>NZ_JBHZDH010000023.1:17098-64423 GCF_042755925.1 Lysinibacillus sp. NPDC059133
TTTTCATACGTATTGGACGGATTTATCGTAAAATCTCCATAGACTGTACACCACAACTTTAAACTAACTCCATTTTCGAAAGAAATTGAAAAACAAAGAACCCTTATCTTTTTTCTGGTTTTCTTCAGGTGATTCTTCTTTTAGCTCGGGTTGCTTGTTTACTTCTTCAATTTGTGCTTGGGTTTCTTCCCCTGATGAAGGTTCAAAAAATTCACATTCATTACTTTTTAAACTAGGGGATTTATTTGTGTCCTCTTGCTCGTTAACCACTTTAACTGCTTCCGGAATGACAGGCTCATTAACAGTTTCCGCCACTTCTAGAATGACAGGTTCATTAACAGTTTCAGCTACTTCCAGAATGACAGGCTTATTAACAGTTTCAGCTACTTCAAGGATGTCAGGCTCATTAACAGTTTCAACTGCATCCAGAATATCAGGTTCATTAACAGTTTCAGCTGCTTCAAGGATGTCAGGCTCATTAACAGTTTCGACTGCATCTAGAATGCCAGGTTCATTAACAGTTTCAGCTGCTTCCAGAATGACAGGCTCATTAACAGTTTCAGCTACTGCCAGAATGCCAGATTCATTAACAGTTTCAACTGCATTATGATTGCCAGGCTTATTTGTTATTTCAGAGTTCATTTCATCTACAGTGACAGCAGTATTTTTTTTTCTGTAATTGTCAGGAGTTGAGGCATTGTCGGATGGTAAGGCAGATTCATTCATATTAACTGGAATTTCCTGTGTGCTTGTAGCGTGTTTAAAATGGAAGGTGGATTCGGTTGTGGTATTTCTATATAAGCCATTATATATTTGGCTTGGATGAGTATTTATTGATTGAAAGTATTGTTGATTAAAATGGCGTTCCTCGGGTACATCTCTTTGATTCCCGTTACGAGTAGAAGGTGTGCTATTGTTACCTTCTAATTGCGCATTTGTAGCTTTACCTGCCAGACTTTGTAACATTTTATAAGATGGCTGTTTTGATGTAATCCCCGATTGATTTGTTGTCTGTGTAATGATCGGATCCCTTTGTACACCGTTAGCAATAAATTTAGATGTGTTTTCCTTTTTAGGTATAGTGGTTAAAGCTTCAGTATTTTCAATCGTGAGTAATTTGTTTAAAACCATTAGTATTTCTCGGTTCCTGCCCTCAATCGTTTGATTCAGAGACTCAATTTGTGCCGATAGAAACTTTACCTGCTCCTCATAGCCTCGAATTTGTGAATTTTTTTGCTTATCATCCATTGTTTCAGTAAGCTCTTCTAAAAATGCCATTTGCGTTTTAATCTCATCAAAATCCATTTTCATAAATAGGAAATCTTCAATTGAAGTTCCCATTTTTAATGAAGTTAACGTATCCTTGTAGGCTTCTATCTTTTGCTTCAATTTTTCAATGTCTTGAGTGGAGTACAATTTTGAATCTTCCATTGCATTTCACCCCTTTCTGTCCATTAATATTTTATTAAAAATAGTTACTTTCTGTTACAAATATACCAATCCTTTCGAATATTTTAGTTCCTCCATTAGAAGAGGAGATGTAAGTAAAAATGATACATACTGCAATTGAAGAATTTCATAAAAATCAAAACGAATTACTTATTAGCCCATACACTTATAGCTAGAAAACATATGATACAAACGAAAGATAAAAAATTTATGGAGGTGTCAAAAGGATGCTAGAGAATATGCCATCCCAGGCGCAAGAACTAATTTGTATCAACGTCGATAAGGTATTTGACTGGATTGTAAAGGAAATGTCGTTTGATTTTTCCCCTACTGGACCAATTACTTTTCCAGGAGTAACGCCAACGACTGATTTAACAGGTGCGGTAGTTACATGTAAGGTAGTTCCATCAACAACTAATCCTATTGTGATCTTGAACCGTGAGAATCGCCAATTCACAATTGATGGTGCAACTGTATGTCTTCAAAATTTAACTATTCAAAAGAATTTTATTCTTACGATAGTTGTTTGTTTACCGAACGGCACTATGTTCACAAGCAATACTATTCCACTTTCTCGTTGTGAACAAGTTACATTATGTGCGCCGAAAGGGACAGATGTAGAAATTTTATTCACAGATTTAGATTGTTTCGTGTGTACAACTGGAACATTAACAGCTGGAGCAGGTACAATTACGTTTTCTGCATTAACCATTACGGTATCTGTTTGCCAAAGTATTCAATCTACATTCCCAGTTACTGTGGAATTCTTAGCGACTTTCTGCGAGCCAAGAGCAGAATTACCGTTCGCATGTCCGGGTGTAGTTCGCCCAGCGCAGTGCCCAGCTGTATTCCCAACAGTTGGTTAATGGTACTAACACATAGAAGAAAATCATATTGTAAAGAGAGGGTAATCCTCTCTTTTTTTTTATGGAAGGACGTAACAGCCACAAAAAGAAGTTTGAATTTGCTTTGGTTAATTCAATATTATTAGCAAGGGGGTACTGATTATGCTTACTCGCATCGATCGTGTAGAAGAAAAAATAAATGAATTAAAAAAACAAACGAATTTTTATGTTCATGAAATTAAAAAAACGATTGAGGGGCTTATTATTCCGGATAGTGTCAATGTCATTAGTTATTTCACATCTTCAATCAATATTTCTTATAATCCCGATGAGGAAAGCTTATGCTTGGGCTCTTATCATATTCGTAATATAGGTAATCAGCCTATAACGAATCCTTATTTATGCATAAAGCTACCTGAAGATTCCCCATTCTCCTTCTCTGGAAGGTATGTCTATGAACATTTCGCACCAAACTTAAAAGGAAACAGTAGCTGGGAGCGAATCAATGATCAATCGAGCAAGGAGGAGTTCTGGCTTAGACCTATAGGAAAAACAACGTTAGAGCCAAACGAAACACTATCATTTCCTAACTTTCAGATCAAATGGGATCATAATGTATCTTATTCAGGAAGTATCATGGGTTTTACATATTGTGATCAGCTAGAAGATGGTGTCGTCGTCTTAAATCCTATTAATCTCAATGGATTTAGTTATACACAGGAGGATGAAAATGAGTGAGTATGAAAATATGAATCAAAAAATAGATAGTGTTGTCCATCAACTTATGAAGGAACAGCTTGCAAATCTACCTAACTATAGTAATGAGGAAAATAATAGCTTTGCTTATTTCGAAAAAGGCACATTGAATCTACTTATTACGCATTTAATATCAGGAGAAAAGAGAAAAGCTGAAGAAATTGGCGATGAGGAAATAGAAATGAAGATGATGAAGCAGCTTGACGAGATGTTAGAGGAGAGTAAGAAGCAATTTGAAGAAGTGATTAGTTTACTTAAAAAATTTTCGTGATAGGAGGTGTGGGTGTGGATAATGATATTGTCAAAAACAATGATCCTATTCAGCTTCAGCAAATGGTCATTTTTTTAAGAGCCGAATTAGCGAAATATAAAAATGAAGTTAAAAGGCTCAAAGATGGTGATTATTATTCACTAGTCCTGAGATTAGAGCGAGAAAATGTTGAATTAACAAAACAGAAAAAGGAACTTTCGATGGAGCTTTTAAAGCTGAAGAGAGACCATGAAAGAACAATAAAAACTTACTATGATGATATACAAGCAAGAGAAATCCAGAAGAAAAAACAACTTTCTTCGATAGAGGGTTTATTAAAGGAACTAGAAGAACTGCGTGCAGAAAATAAGCTAATAAAGGAATCTTTAAAATTCACTAAAGATGAATTACTTTCTATAAATTCAGATGCTAATTATAAGACTACAGTGGATGGTCTTGAAAATAAGTTGAATGTTTTTACAAGAGATATAAGCCAGCAAATGAAGACTATCAGTGAAGTCCTTGAAAGATCCCATTCAGAACAAGCCAATTCAGACAATCTTAATAAGCATTTAACCAAAAAAATAGAGGAGAAAAGCAGTGAGATAGCAAAATTATCGGAAGAATTAGCGGATGTAAAAAAGTATAGCCTTTCCCTGAGTGGAAAAACGATGATGAATCCAGGGTTCTTTACACACATAGATGCTCAAGTAAATAGGGTACTTGCTCAATCAATGGATTTTGAGAAGCAATTGAATCATAAATTACGCTTACTTGAGGATCTGGACCACAAATTGAACGAGCTAACTATAGAAATCAATACTGATAAAACTGTATAAAGTATGCTGTTACAGCTGTTTCAAAAGTAAAACAAGACACTTTTGAAGCAGCTATTTTTATGTTATTAGGATTTTACTTGATTGTTCAATTCTGCTTTTACGGGCAGTAAATGAGAGAGAAGAAAAAAGATTTCGGCTAGGATTCCGAAATCTTCTTATGAAATACATGATTATAATTTGTCGCATCTCGTAAAGCTTTTTCCTCAATTGGAATGCGTACAGATAGCATTGTTACATTTAAAAGTGTAAAGCAGAATACTGTAAAATATGCTTGAAACAGTAAAGGCAGAAGAATAATTTCTAAGCAAACAACTGCGTAATTTGGGTGACGCATAAATGTATAAGGGCCTTTACGTACAACTTCTGCATCAGGCAATATGAGTATTTTCGTATTCCAAAAAGACCCTAATGAACGAATACACCAAATGCGTAATGCTTGAACGGCAATAAATAATAAGAATAATAACGGAAATAAAGGAGATACACTTTTATGATTAGTAACTATTTCAATAATTAAAAACAAGAAAAAAGCGGTGTGCAAAGTAACCATATATGGATAATGAGAAGAACCAACTTCATATGCCCCTTGTGAGAGCATCCATTTTTCATTGCGTTTGGCAATGAAAACTTCTGTCAATCTTTGTAGAATGACGAGGATCAAAATAATGTAAATCATCATGCTACTCCCTCCATTTAAGTAATACAGCTTCAGCACAGAAGCCAGGGCCGAGAGCGACGAGCAAACCAGTATCCTCTACTTGTCCTTCGTTTAACATAAATTGCTCTAACACATATAGCACCGTAGGAGACGACATATTTCCATGATATTTTAATATTTCCCGAGAAATGTCGGTTTTTTGGGGAGCTAGATAAAGTGTATCTTCATAGGCTTTTAATACTTTTTTACCGCCAGGGTGTGCAATGAAATGGTTAAGCTGTTCACAGTATAGTTCATGTTCCAATAAAAATTGTTCAATGAATGGGCCGAGCCAATTGGTGATGATGCCAGGAATACTTTTCTGGAAAACGACATGTAGGCCATTATTTTTAATATTCCAGCCCATAACATTCTCTGAATCTGGCATCCACTTAGAGCCAGTTCCGATAATAGTAGGTGTTGATTTTTTCACGGCGATGTTCACTTCATCTCCACAGACGAGTATACATGCTGCACCATCTGCAAAAAGAGAGGCCCCGATTAAATTGCTTTTTGAAAAATCATTTGGCTGAAAGGTTAGACTACAAAGCTCGACACAAACGACAAGAACTTTTGCTTCGGGGTGAGCACGACAAAAATCATAGGCTCTACTAACACCTGCTGCACCACCAGCGCAGCCAAGTCCCCAAAGTGGAATACGCTTAAGCCTGTCTGAAAAAGGAAGTTGATTCATAACCCGTGCATCAATACTTGGTGTGGAAATGCCTGTGCTACTCACAAAAATAATGGCATCGATATCTTTAGGAGAAATCGGTGATTGTAAAAATGCTTCATTTTGTAAACAAGCCTTAATGACATCAACGCTATATTGTGTAGCTAGCTCAATATATAAATCGTTACGTTCCTCAAAGGAATGATCCGTACGATGCCATTCTGGTGGCACACAAAAATGGCGTGTTGCAATCCCTCCATTCTCAAAAACTTTTAAGTAGCGTTCTAATTTAGGGATTTTTGCATGAAAAAGCTCCTTCGTCAGCTCCTCCGCATTTGTCTGTTGTAATGTGTACGGTGGTTTGTATGTACTGATCGAAATGATTTTTGACAATTCAACATCTCCTTCGCAACTAGTGGTCTTGTTTATTGTATGCAGGGTGGGAGGGGATACATGCTTGTAAGTTATAATTGACAATTTCGGAAGATTCCGTTATATTGAAAATAACAAAATCGGAAGTAGGTGATGTGACATGATGAATAGAGCCGCTTTTAACGAACAGCAATTCGGTTTGTTCAATTTCACACGCCTAAATTATATAAATTGACCACGCATTGTATTTCGATCACAATTGTGGTGATTTGTATATTCTTTTAAATGTGCCTGTGAACCTTGTAACTGCCGAATTGCGCAGAGACAAGGTTTTTTATTTTTTATCAATTGATTACAAATGATATGCACATTTAGGAGGAAAACAAATTGAATTTAACAACTTTAGGATTTTCAACATATTTTGAAGAGCAAATGACTGGATTTAAACAGGAGGCTAAGCTGGCGAATTGTGTGCCTGCTAGGGTTACTTTAGAGCATAAGCATTCCTATCGTGTACTGGCTGAAGAAGGAGAGTGGCTGGCAACGATTGCTGGACATTACGCGTATACATCATTAGCCCGTGAGGATTTCCCAGCAGTTGGGGATTGGGTGCTAGTTGAGAAAATGCCCGGTGAGGAAAAGGCCATTATTCATAAATTGTTTACACGAAAATCAGTCTTTTCCCGTAAGGCTGCGGGTATGGAAATACAAGAGCAGATTGTAGCATCGAATGTTGATATCGTGCTTCTCGTTATGAGCTTAAATGCAGACTTTAATATTCGTCGTTTAGAACGTTATTTAGTAGCTGCGTGGGATTCAGGTGCGAAGCCGGTCGTTGTATTGACGAAGGCTGATCTCTGTGAAGATGTCTCTAGTAAGATACGTGAAGTTGAGTCTGTAGCGTTCGGTGTGGATATTTTTGTGACTAGTGCCCTGTCAGGTGAGGGCTTAGAGGGTATTCGTACGCTATTTACGGAAGGCGTGACAGGAGCATTGCTTGGTTCTTCTGGCGCAGGGAAATCCACATTGACGAATGCTCTTAGTGGTGATGTGCTTATGAAGGTTTCAGATATTCGTGAAGATGATGCGAAGGGGCGCCATACTACAACACATCGTGAGTTAGTTCTATTGCCAGAAGGCGGCTGTTTAATTGATACGCCTGGAATGCGAGAGTTACAATTATGGGATCAGAGTGATAGCTTATCCTCTAGTTTTCAGGATATTGAGGAACTTTCTGCTGCCTGTCGTTACAGGGATTGTACACATAAGAAGGAACCACATTGTGCCGTACAGCAAGCCATTACAGATGGTGTGCTTGAACAATCACGTCTCCAAAGCTACTTTAAATTGCAAAGAGAGCTTGCTTTTATCGAACGAAAAGCAAATGCACAGGCAAAACTAAATGAGCAACGTAAATCAAAGCAAATTGCGAAGGGGAAGAAAGGTAAAAAATAAAATTAAACGAAACTTGATATGAGGATGAACGGTTATCAGCGGTTTCAAAGTTGAGGGCACACGCATGACAATCCAAAACATAAATCATTTATCTTCATTCAGTAGAATGCTTCTCTCTGAAGAAGTGAGATGAATGTGGATGTGGCTACTTTTTTATTGTGTCTAAACCCCCACTGAATGAAGATAAAGCCTCCGGCGGATGTCACGGATTTTGAAAGGAATGAATTGTGCGGGCACAATTCAAAATCCGGACGCAATTACGCCAAGGCGAAATTGATTATTTTCAGTTTCAAATCTAGAAGCATCCATTGCATTCTATGAAAAGGTTTTTGACGCAAAATTACTAGTGAAGGGGAAAAGTACAGCCTATTTTGATGTAAATGGGCTGTGGCTTGCCCTGAATGTAGAACAGGATATTCCACGCAATGAAATCCATCAATCCTATACACATATAGCGTTTTCTATCCAGGAGAACGATTTTGATAAAGTGTATGAAAAACTAGTCCAATATAATGTCAATATTCTGGAAGGCAGAAAAAGAGATGTGAGAGATAAAAAATCGATTTATTTTACAGATCCAGACGGTCATAAATTCGAATTTCATACAGGGACTTTACAGGATCGATTGGATTACTATAAGAAGGAAAAAACGCATATGGAGTTTTTTGATGATTAATGGTTGCAACACTCCTTCTAATGGAAACGTTGATAATAGTAGAAGGGGTGATTTTGTGAAAAAGGCTATTATTTTTGATATGGATGGCACTTTATTTCAAACAAATCTAATATTAGAGCCAGCACTATCGGCGACGTTCGATGTGCTACGTAAAAAGGGCTTGTGGCTGGGAGAAACACCAATAGAGAAATACCGCGAAATTATGGGGGTTCCATTACCTGTTGTTTGGGAAACGTTATGTCCTATGCACACGCTAGAGACACGTGAAGAAAGCAATGCATTATTCCATGTTAAACTTATTGAACAAATACGTAATCGCCAGGGCGCATTGTATCCACATGCAGAGCAAACACTTGCTAGTTTGGCAGAAAACTATGATTTATTCATTGCCAGTAATGGACAAACCGAGTATTTACAAGCAATAGTAGAAACCTATCAATTACAGCGTTATATCAAAGGTACATATAGTATTCAGTCCATTTCGAGCGGTCATAAATCTGATTTAGTGAAAAAGGTAGTCAAGGAAAATGCCATTGAACGTGGAACAGTTGTAGGTGATCGTTCTTCTGATATTCAGGCAGCTCATGACAATCAGCTACTCTCTGTTGGTGTACGATTCGACTTTGCGCAGGAAACAGAATTACAAAAAGCGGACATTGTTATTGATGATTTAAAAGAATTACCTGATTTAAAGCTAGGATAAATTTTATCGACAACATATTCTGATTTATCACCCAACTTTTTTGTTTTATCGAGAACTATGAAGGATTTTCGACATGCATTGCAATTCAACAGCAGAAAGAGTAGAATGGTGGAAATCTATAGTAAAAGCATTGATAAGGAAAAGTAAATTGGATAAGCATTATATAGAGAGCCTCTGTTGGTGGAAATGAGGTAAATGCCCCCTTTTGAAAATGACCTTTGAGCTTCGTACCGAAAGCAAGTTTGCGAGTAGATTACGACGAGATGGGCACTCGTTACAACGGCGGCAGTATCTCTCATTGAAATTTGAAATGAGACGCACTGATGGAGGCAAATAGTGTGAGCTATTTGTAAATATAGGTGGTAACACGGGTATACTCGTCCTAATCAATTTTTGATTAGGGCGTTTTTTTATACACTTTTTTAGGTGTGTTGATTAGGGGAATATAGGTTTATTATTGGCCGATAAAAAGATTTTTTTGTTGATATTTTGTTATTATTTGCCCATTTTAGCTGATTGTAGTGAGGGCTACTCGACTCCCGCAGGAAAGCGAGTAGCCCGTAGCGGAAATCGGTGTCTTCTAATTAATTAGAATAGATAAAAATGGTTAATCAACACACCTTAAACTTTTTACAATTTTTCGAGGGGAGCAACTTAGGATGACAATTGTTATTGGAGGCGCGTGGCCATATGCAAATGGTTCTTTGCATTTAGGGCATGTTGCCGCATTATTACCAGGTGATATTTTGGCTAGATATTACCGACAAAAGGGCGAGAAGGTATTGTATGTTTCGGGAAGTGACTGTAATGGCACACCGATCTCTATTCGGGCTGCACAGGAAAACACAACAACGGAAGCAATTGCTAATCATTATCACGAAGAGTTTTCAAGATGCTTCAATGATTTAGGATTTACCTATGATTTGTATACGAGAACAGATGCGCAGCACCATCATGAATCTGTACAAACAATTTTTTTACAGCTATTAGCGAACAATTTTTTATACAAAAAGAAAATTGAACAAGCCTATTGTGAAACGGACAAGCAGTTTTTGCCGGACCGATTTGTAGAGGGGATTTGTCCAAACTGTGGTGCGAAGGCGCGTGGTGATCAATGTGATAATTGCTCAACCATTTTAGACCCGCTCGATTTAATCGATAAACGCTGTAAAATTTGTGGGAATGAGCCAATTATCAGGGAGACAGAGCATTTTTATTTTGCTTTTAGTCAGTTTCAAGGGAGGTTGGAGACTTATTTAGCGGAGGCAAAGGCGGAAAAACGCTGGCGAGACAATGCTTTAGGTTTAACAGAACGTTATTTGGCAGAAGGGGTCCCAGACCGTGCTGTAACAAGGGATTTGCCAAATGGAATAGATGTGCCCGTACCAGGTTTTGAAGGCAAAAAAATATATGTGTGGATTGAAGCAGTAGCAGGTTACTTAACAGCTAGTATTGAATGGGCAAAACAGCATCAAATAGCGATTGAAGATTTGTGGAATGAAGAAACGATTTCGTATTATGTGCATGGTAAGGATAATATTCCGTTCCATACAGTTATATGGCCAGCCATACTTATGGGAATTGGAGCAAAGGCCTTACCTACACATATTGTATCAAACGAGTATTTAACATTAGAAAAACGAAAATTATCGACGAGCCAAAATTGGGCGGTATGGGTGCCGTATATTTTGAGTCGATACGATGCAGATTCTATTCGTTATTTTTTAACAATGAATGCGCCAGAAAATCGTGATACGGATTTCTCTTGGCGAGAATTTATTTATAGTCATAATGGTGAATTACTAGGCGCTTACGGTAATTTTGTCAATCGTACTTTGAAGTTTTTAGAGAAATCGTTTAGTAGTAAAGTGCCTCATGCCGAAGTAGATAATACCATTCGAAAACACACGATTCAGCTGTTTAATGATGTTGGGAATCATATAGAAGCGGGTCATTTTAAGCAAGCATTAGAGGCTGTTTTTGAATATATTCGTGCGGCTAATCGCTATTTTGACGAGCAGCAGCCATGGCTACAGGTGAAAGAGAATGTTGAAGCTGGAAATCGAACACTGGCAACATGTGTTTATATTATTGCTAATCTTGGACAACTGTTACATCCATTTTTACCGTTTTCAGCTGAGAAGGTAAGGGGAATGTTGGGAATCAATGAAGTGATATGGCGTGAGCAAGTGGACTTACCAGCAAGCATTAGCGAAGTGACACCACTGTTTGAACGTCTTGATATTGAATTGATTGAAGAGGAATATCGAAAGTTAGTAGAGGGTAGTCGATAGGAAAAATAAAGCAGTATGACTCAATAGTGTCATACTGCTTTTAACTATTTAATTAGTTCATAACAGGCGTTAATTTAGCAACAACAATACTGTTGATCGCATTAATATAAGCTAGCGCACTCGCTTTTAAAATATCTGTATCCGCAGCTTTTGCGATATATTTTTCACCTTCATGCTCGATTGTTATTTTTACTTTACCAAGCGCTTCTTTACCACGAGAAACACTATTGATATTATATTCTACAAGTTTCACGTCCATGTTTGTAATTTCTGCGATGGCCGAATATAGGGCATCGATTGGACCTGAGCCAACTGCACTTGCTTTAAATACTTCGCCACCTTTACGTACTTTCACGCTTGCTGAAGGGAAGCTTGCGTTGCTGACGACTTGTAAATCATCGAAGTCGAAGAACTGATCACTGTAATGAGTGGCATTGGCATTGTTTGCGTCATGTTTTTCATAATAGCTTTCAACAATAACATATAAATCGTGATCGTAAACTTCTTTCTTTGCATCAGCAAGCTTTAAAAAACCATCGAAAATTCCTTCAAATTCATCCGCTGAAAGATTGGAAAAGCCAAGTTTTTCAAGGGCATTTTTCACCGCGTGACGCCCAGAGCGAGCTGTTAGGACTAACTCCATATCGTCTAGACCTACATCTTCTGGATGGACAATTTCATAGGCATCACGAGATTTAAGAAGGCCATCTTGATGAATACCAGATGAATGGGCAAAAGCATTATCCCCAGTAATCGCTTTGTTTACTTGTACGTCTAAGCCCATAAAGCTTGAAACGAGACGAGACGTATTCATAATTTCTCTTGTGTTAATACGGGTCTCAGCATTGTATACAGAGCTACGTGTTTTTAACGCCATGACGACCTCTTCTAATGCCGCATTTCCTGCGCGTTCGCCAATGCCGTTAATTGTACATTCTACTTTATCTGCGCCGTTTTTAATCGCAGCAAGCGTGTTAGCAGTTGCCATACCAAGATCGTTATGGCAATGAACACTTAACAGAACGCTATCGTCTAAGTTTTTCATACGCTCATTTAGTTTGTAAATCATCGCTCCAAACTCTTCTGGCTCTGCAAAGCCGACTGTGTCAGGTACATTAATCATTGTTGCGCCAGCCTTCATCACAGCCTCAATGGTTTTCCAAAGATACTCAAAATCAGAACGAGATGCGTCTTCTGTTGAATATTGGACTTGTGGTAGAAGAGTTTTCGCATATTTTACTGCATCTACGCCAATCTGTAGAATTTGATCCTTGGATTTACTGAATTTTTTTTCAACATGAATATCAGAAGTACCAAGCACCATATGAATCATCGGATTTTCAGCGTATTTTACAGCGTTATAAACAGCATCAATATCTGCCTGTACAGCCCGTGCTAAAGCAGTAATCATAATGTCACTTGTATGACCAACTTTCTGTGCGACAGCTTTAACTGCATCAAAATCTCCTTGTGATGAAGCCGGGAAACCAGCTTCGATAATATCGACGCCTAATTTTTTGAGTTGCTGTGCAATCTCTACTTTTTCGTATAAATTCAGTTTTGCACCTGGCACTTGCTCGCCATCACGTAAAGTTGTATCAAACACCCAAATTTTTCTTTCCATTTTCAAACACTCCTTTTGTAGTAGTTGTCATTATATTGATAATGTCTCAGCCTTGCACAATAGAGACGAAATACACACCTAGGCCAATAAAATAAAAACAAAAAAACCCGCCTCTATATAAAAATATAGAGACGAGTTTGTGCTCGCGGTACCACTCTAATTGACTTTCTCATGACAGAAAAAGTCCCCTTATCGACAGCCATCACTGTCTATCCCGTTAACGGAGGAAACCGACGTCCCTTACTTAAAGTTCAGGGAGTGGCTCATGGACGAGTTCAAAATGTGTGCCTATCGGTTTGCACCAACCACCGACTCTCTACAAGTACACTTGCATTTCTACTATTTCCAATCTTGGCCTACAATGTGTTGTTGAAAGCAATCATACTTCGATATCACGATAATGTCAACAATATTCTAAAAATTATTTCTTTTCAGTCTTATCGGGGGGGCGATTAATTTTGAAAGCAAACATTTGATAACAATAAAAAACTCTCTTTTTTGGGTCATCTCCGAAATTTTGTGATGGCATTTGTTAAAATGTATGCCATGTGTATAGGCTGATTGGAGTGGAGGTTGGGCGACTCCTTGCGGCTCATCGGATGCCCCTGGGAAAGCGCCCAGTCGGAACGGAAATCAACCACGCGTTGGCGATAATCATTATTTTTCGCAATAAATGTAAATATTTATGTAATAATAAATGGGTAACTAACAGTTTAGAAAGAGGGCGTGACAATGAAATTTGTATTTGATTTGGACGGTACAATTTGCTTTAAGGGTCAACCATTAAGTGAGGGAATTACTAATGCTCTAGAAGCTTGCATCGAAAACGGGCATGAAATCATTTTTGCATCAGCTCGTCCGATTCGTGATTTACTACCAGTATTACCTGAAACAATGCGGAAATTTTCAATGGTTGGGGGAAATGGTGCATTTGTTGCACGGAACGGGGAAACTATTGAAGTAACAGCATTTGAAGCATTAATTATAGAAGAGATTCAAAATATTATTACAGCATTTCGATTGCCGTATTTAATAGACGGTGATTGGGATTATGCATATACAGGTAGTGAGGCACATCCAATTTATCAAAATTTAGATCCACTAAAGCTTGCGAAAAATGTGTCATTGCAGAATTTGAAGGCTATAGTGAAAGTTGTATTATTTCCTGGAGAGCAACGCAATGAAATAGTAGGTGAACTAAAAAAACTACCAATCTCATTGTATGAACATACATCCGAAAATATTGTAGATATGAGCCCTAATGGTATAGATAAATGGAATGGTTTAACGAAATTAGGTATCGCTGAAGGTGAATTTATCGCATTTGGTAATGACACGAATGATGCGTCGATGTTTGCAAAGGCAAAAGAAAGCGTTTGTGTAGGTGAGCATAAAGTAAGTGAGCTTGCGTCCTTACAAGTACCAAGTGAAGAGACAGCAATAATTAAGATGTTAAGTGTGTTAAATGAAAAGTACAAAGAAGAGGCTTTAACGGAATAGATTCCCATGCTACCTGTACGGGAATCCTTCAGAGATCGAAGATTCCAGCACACATACAATGAATGTCATCGATAGGTACCATCTAGGGATAATTCAGAGTCCATTCTCAGATAGGAAGATGTTAAAAAGGAGAAGACAATATGGCGGATCTTAACACAACTTTGTTCCTTTGGCAGCTCTCATTTTTCATTTCTGGTGTCACATTAATAGTAGGTATTTTTAAAAAGTCTTGGGTTTTTATGCTGATTAGTACAATTTCATTTTTGCCTATAGCATTTTATTTTTGGGGAGCAGTAAATGTTTTTAAATATATTGGACTAACCCCCATTTTTCTTTTCATAGTAGCTATACTATTTTGGTTTTTAAAAAGAAAAGGATAAATATATTTGTTTTATGAGCTGACTTTGCACTCGTAGAATCAATGGTTTTCTGTATTTTACCAGGTAGATACTTTGAAAACAGCTCATACGTTTAACTATAGTCATGGTGCTTCGAGGCATAATATTGTTAAAATGCATGCAATGTATTCAAGTTGATTGGAGTGGAGGCTAGGCGACTCCTTGGGGATCAGCGATAGAGGAACGAAGGCTAAAACCATCACATCCTGTGATAACGCCTTCGTGACCAACATCGTGTTGGCCCGAGACCCTGCAGCGAAGCGAAGCGGCTCATCGGACGCCCCCAGGAAAGCGCCTAGTCGGAACGGAAATCAACCCCACGTTATGATAATTAGCTATTATAGAAACTTTACCAAATTCCTTAATCCACTTTAAAACGCGAAACCTGTGTTTGTAATTCCTCGGCCATGTTTGATAGTGCGGCAGCAGAAGCGGCCACTTCTTCAATAGTCGCTAGTTGTTCCTCAGAAGCAGAAGCTACATTTTGTAGATTTGAAGAAGACATCTGTGCGATTGTTGCAATTTCATCGAAGGATGCGTAAATTTGCTCAGCACTCGATGACATTTCTTCAGAAACTGTCGTTGCTTCTTGAATTTGTTTGGATACTTGTTCGATCAGTTCAACGATTTTTGAGAAGCCTTCCTCCGCTACTTTTACAACTTGCATACCCACTTGAACCTCTTGTGTACCAGTATCCATGACAGTTACGGCACGATTTGTATTCTGTTGGATTTCTGAAATCAAAGTAGCGATTTGTTCAGCAGATCGTTTGGATTGCTCCGCTAATTTCTTCACTTCATCCGCAACTACTGCAAAGCCACGACCATGATCTCCTGCGCGTGCTGCCTCAATTGCAGCATTCAATGCTAGTAAATTTGTTTGCTCTGCAATATCTGTAATAAGGCTAATAATATTTCCAATTTCAACAGAATGGTTTTCTAAATTTTTTACAACACTAGCAGATTCTAAGACTGCTGAATTAATTGTGTTCATCTGCGTAATAACACGGTGAAGGGATTCATTTCCTTTATTCGCTTCCGTGTTTGTCTCTATAGCAAGCTCTGAAACGGCAGCTGTAGTCACAGCCAATTGTTGGATACCTTTTGTCATAGTTTTCATAGCTACCGAGCTTTCAGTAGCATTTTTACCTTGAGCTTCGGAGCCACTTGCTACTTCTTGTATAGAAGAAGTAATTTGTTCTGTCGCTTGAATAGTTTGTTCAGCGCTTGCGGTTAATTCAGCAGCAGAACCACTTACTTGCACGGTGTTATGACGTACATTTGTAATAAGATCCTTTAAATTTACCGCCATTTGATTAAAGGCAAGTGCTAAATCACCAACTTCATCACGATTCTTAATATGAATTTGCTCAGCTGTTAAATCGCCCCCAGCAATCTTTTTCGCAGTTTTTGCCATACCTTTGATAGGGCGGGAAATAAGGCTTCCCATGACCATAGCAATTATCAGACTAATGACGACGGCAAAAACGCCAAGAATGATCATTTGGGATTTAATGGATTGTGTTTCTTTTGATGTAGCAGCGATTTGCCCTTTTATATATTCATCTTGGTAGTTAGCAAGGTTAGCCACACGTTCATCGAACTGTTTAATAATTAGGCGGCCTTGTGTGCTATCAAGCTTTTCATATTGTTCTGTTTCTCCAGCTGCCTTTAATGAAAACATTCGATCTGCGAACTGTTGGGCATCTTGCTCGCTTTTATTGATTGCCTCTAATAATTCAATCGATTTTTGAGAATCGAACGATGCCATTAATTCATCATATTTCTTTTTAAATTCTTCACGGGATGCTGTATTACTTTGAGAATTTTGTTTATCCCCAAGTAATAGATAGCCTCTCATACTTACAATTTCTTGTTTAGCAATTGCGCGGAGCTCTTGTATACTAATAGATTTTGTTGTTTGTTCTTCAAGCAACACGCGATATGTCATGTTTACTGAATTAAGCTGTTTAATATTTAATCCGATGGTGCCAACTAATACTAAAATAACAATAAAAAAACCGAGTGTTAACTTCTTATAGATAGTAAATCGCATAGTTGTTGTTTCCTTTCTCAGTAATTTAGTAGAAATGTTACAAAAAAATGAAATATGTATATACCATTTATATCAGATTATATGAATTTTACAAAGTATTATGAGAATTTTTACTATATTGAATAGGAATAATATGGACGTAAGTTGTAGATAAAATGATAAAAAAGGTAGAATAAAGTGCTGTTTTACTATCAGTGAAAGCGGATAGTTATGTGTATATCACAAACAATTAAGACAATTTGCATAAATTCGAAACTAAATGAACTGTAGTTACGTAGAAATAGTAAAGGAGTAAGCAAGGATGTGGGAAGATGTATAGACCTGTTTTGAAATTGTCAAAAACAACATATGAAAAGATTTGGGACTATATCGGTGGTGGATTATTTGTACTGTCCATCTTTTATATTTTTGTCATATGGGGCAAATTGCCCGAGGAGATTCCGGCTCACTTTAATGGTGCAGGAGAAGTTAATCGCTGGGGTTCCAAAATAGAATTATTCATCCTTCCGTTAATCGGAATATTTCTATGGATTTTTCTAGGGTTCCTTGAAAGGGTTCCGCATACGCATAATTACCCAGCACGCTTAAATGAAAGTAATGTAGAGGCATTTTATTTAAATAGCCGAAAAATATTAAATGAAATAAAAAATCTTTGTCTCATTTTATTTGCAGCCATATCATTCCAAATGGTCCGTATTGCAATTGGTGAGGTAGAGAATATTGGCTGGTGGTTCCTACCGATAGTGCTAATTGGAACAGCCATTCCGATTATTAAAGGAATAGTAGCGACTACCAAAATAAAGTAGCTTATTTCAATGTAAAACTAAACGCTCGAGAAAATTCGAGCGTTTTTTTGTACGAATTTTTCATTAAATCAGCTATACTATCAAAACTAAGAGAAAATTGTATTGATAATTAGAAGAGGTGTCAAAGCTATGCAAAAGAAGTTTAAGCTGAAGGATGGACTGTCCATTGCCATTCATAATCAACCACAGGATATGATACTGGAGGGAATATCCCAATCAGGGAGTGCACCTCATGATCGAATCATTGCTTTTGTGTTTACGATTGATGAAATGGTCACATTATTACAAGATGCATTAAAGTTAAACACTCTTGCGGAACAGGGCTATTTATTTTTTGTTTATCCGAAAAAGGGGAATAAGAAGTATGAACAGTTTATCCATCGCGATGAAATCTTCCCAGCTATTCAAGTAGACGAGGAAAAATACATTGTTGGCAGTGATTATAAATTTGCGAGTCTTATGTCGTTAGATGAGACATTTTCAATAGTAAGCATAAAAAGAGATGGCAAGGGCCGTGGCAAGAAGAAGACGGCGAGTAGTCAGTGCGTAGGTGACTATGAGGGTATGATTCCTCAATTGCGTGATACACTTGCAGAAAATACGGATGATTTAACATTTTATGATGGATTAACACCGGGTTATCAAAAGGACTGGGCCCGTTATATCTATAGTGCGAAAAAGGATGAGACGCAGGTGGCGCGTTTAGAGGAAATGCGTGAAATTATCAGACTGGGCTACAAAACAAAGGAATTATACCGAAAAGCAATGGCGGAAGGTAAAGCATAAATAACAAAGGGACTTTATTGATTCCTTTTAGTGATGCAATATTCATGGTAATTGGCAATCCTATGATTAGCCTAGCATTCATTACGCAGCAGAGCGATTAAAAACGGAAATCAATTCTACGTTATGGAATGAGTCTTCTATAAAGATATACACCTAGCAATAATACTATGTTGAAAAGGGGAGAGAGTATGAAAAACACTTATATTGAGCAAGTAGATGAAAAATGGCAGGAGGGTTTTGCCAAACTTGTAGATGTGGTAGAAAGCAATTTACCAGAGGGTTTTGAAGAAAGTATGTATTATGACATGATAAGCTATGTTGTCCCGTTATCTACTTATCCGAAGGGCTACCATGTTACACCGAATACTCCTTTACCCTTTATAAGCCTTGCTGCACAAAAACGTCATATTGCGGTTTATCATATGGGCATTTATGCAGATCAAGCGTTACTCTCGTGGTTCCAAGAGGAATATGCGAAACGAGTACCGACAAAGCTTAATATGGGGAAAAGCTGTATTCGTTTTACAAACACTAAAAATATTCCATATGAACTAATTGGAGAGCTTGTTTCGAAAATGACACCAACACAATGGATTACAAAATATGAAGGGGAGTTAAATAAATGAAAAGTGCCACTACGTTTTTACTGTTTCAGGGACAAGCCAATGAAGCTATTCAGCAATATCAACAGTGGTTTTCAGAGTTGCAGGTAGAAAGCTTAACGTATATGGAAAACTCACAACAAGTTGCGATGGCTGTTCTTCATTTAAAGGGTCTGAAAATGATGGTGAATGATAGTGTTATACAGCATAACTTTACATTTACACCGTCAACTTCTATTTTTGTGGAATGTGAGTCTATAGAAGAAATCGACAGTCTAGTTGCTCAAATTTTAGAGGGTGGACAGGCGTTAATGCCACTTGATAATTATGGGTTCTCAAAGAAATTTGCCTGGATTCAGGATCGCTTCGGTGTATCCTGGCAACTAACATATAATTAAATTTAGGAATAAATGAATATGCCTAATCGCCAAAAGTTAGGGATGATTTTAAAAAAACGTATACTATGTGTATAAGTCGGAACGGAAATCAACCTCACGTTATGATGATGAGCCATAGACATGAAAAATAGACAGGATAAGCTCTTATGCAACTAGAGGACGATAAAAATCCGATGCAATAAGGCTTAATCATGTTAAAAGGAGAATAGCATATGGCAGTAACTTTAGTAAGACACGCTATAAAATATGCTGAAGCAATGCATGCGCTGTCTTCCATGCCACAGGTTCGAGATGCACTAGGGTTACCTGCTGGCAAAGTGGAAGATACGATAAACTTTATTAAACGTGAATGTGTGGATGAAGAAGCAGGAAAAACAGTTCCTCGTGTTGTCTTGGATGAGGAAGGACAACTAATTGGTGTGACGGCGTTAATGTTTATTGATCACAATAAAAAGAGCTGTCATATTGGTTCATGGCTTGGCTATGAATTTTGGGGAAAAGGCTATAATCTTCAATCGAAGGTTGCAATTTTGGATATTGCATTCTTTGAGTTAGGGCTAGAGCGTGTTTTTGCAGGAGCTAGAATGGTCAATATTCGCTCACAAAAGGCACAGGAAAAGTTGTCTTTTATTCGACTAGGAGTTGAGAAGGATTTTCCGCAGGAGCATTCATGGCTAGAGGTCAAAGAAAAGCAGCCATGTGTTTTAAATGTTTTTGAGCGCGAAGATTTTGTTCGATATCGTACAGCCTTAAAGAAAGTGGAAGGTGTGCGGGAAGACTATTTACCACAATTATTATTAGCTGATGAAAGTGAAGTCGCTGTTCGAGAATATTTAAATGATGGTGAATTATATGAGATTAAATGTGGAGAGCAGTTAGCGGGTGTTGCTTTACTTCTTGCACAGTCTGATTCAACAGTAGAGTTAAAAAATATTGCGATCGTACCGAAGTATCAAGGAAAAGGACTTGGGAAGGAAGCGCTGCGACAAATAACAACAGTTTGCCAATCTCAGGGATATAAAACGATAATAGTTGGAACTGCAAATTCTAGTATTGATAATATTGCATTCTATCAAAAAGCAGGTTTTCGTATGGAAGCAATTGAGAAAGACTTTTTCAGTAATTACCCAGAGCCGATCTATGAAAATGGTATTCGTGCACTCGATATGATTTTCTTTTCAAAGGCATTGTAAAATAATATAAACATAAAAAATACCCGTCCAACTTGAGTTGTGCGGGTATTTTTATTCGCCAAACAACAGTGCCAACAACTTTTCTTTCGAATGTAAAAAGTCATCTAGAGTATAGTGATCTAGGACGGCCAAATAGGCTTGTAGTGCTTCGTATAATACGCCTTTTAGCTGACACTCTGGTGCGATTTTGCATAGATTATTTTCTTTGTCAAAGCATTCGACAAGATGAAAATCCTCTTCTGTATGACGCACGATTTCACCAATTGTAAGGGTCTTTGGATCAATCGCTAGGCGAATTCCTCCACCTCGTCCTCGAATCGTTTCAATATAGCCCAATAATCCAAGTTGGTGTGTCACCTTCATTAAATGGTTTTTCGATATATTATAAGCATCAGAAATTTCTTGGATAGTTGATAATTGGCCTTCTTCCTTTGCACCCAAATATATGAGTGTTCGAAGAGAATAATCTGTGTATAAAGTTAAGCGCATAAGAACACCCTACTTTCTATAGTTCAAAATAATTATAGCATTTTTACATTGAAGTATAATAAATTCAATACTTTTTTAAAGATGTATTTAAAATACATTAATTATGTCCATTTTGTTAAAGATGTATTTTATATATTGCTTTAAGGGATTGATAGCGTTATATTGTAATCACGAAAGGGTGGTAAGCGATATGTTAAAACAAGAAACAGTACAAATTATTAAAGCAACAGTTCCTGTATTAGAAGTTCATGGAGTGGAAATTACTAAAACGTTTTATAAAAATATGTTTCAAGCTCATCCAGAATTATTAAATATTTTTAACCATACAAATCAAGAAAAAGGTCGTCAGCAAACGGCATTAGCAAACACAGTTTATGCTGCTGCGGTTCATATAGAAAATTTAGAAGCTATTTTACCAGCGGTGATGTTAATTGCCCATAAACACCGTAGTCTAGGTATTTTACCTGAGCACTATCCAATAGTAGGAGAATACTTATTAAAAGCGATTAAAGAAGTGCTTGGTGATGCAGCAACAGATGATATTATTAATGCTTGGGCTGAAGCATATGGCCTAATTGCAGATATTTTCATTCAAGTAGAAGAAGAGCTATATCAAAAAGCAGAAGGTAATGGCGGATGGCGCTTATTTAAACCATTGAAAGTGGCGAAAAAAGTAGTAGAAAGTGAACTTGTTACATCTATCTACTTTGAAAATGAAGATGGTTCCCCTCTACCAGCTTATGAGCCAGGTCAATATATCAGTATCCGTGTGAAAGTACCAGGCGAAGAATATTTAATGAACCGTCAATATACACTTTCGCAAGCAAGTACAGAAGATGGCTATCGTATTTCTGTAAAACGTGAAAGCGATCATACGCCAAATGGTAAAGTATCTAACTTTATTCACGACGTATTAGAAGTAGGAGATTTAGTAGATGTAAGTGTTCCAGCAGGACTATTTGTCTTAGAAGAAACTGCTGCTCCAATTACATTTATAAGTGGTGGTATCGGTGTAACGCCATTAAACAGTATGCTACAATCACTAAAAGATGATGCGACAAATGAAGTGAGCTTTATCCAATGTGCACGCAATGAAAAAGTTGTAGCATTTAGCGATGATATTAAAGAGAAAGTAAATGTGCTTCCAAATGCAACATACACAGCGTTATATTCAGATGAAGATAAGAAAATCACAAAAGAATTTTTAGCTGAAAAAGTAGCCAACAATGCAGATGTTTACGTATGTGGACCAGTTGGCTTTATGGAAGCGGTCATTAAAAATTTACATGAGATTGGCGTGAAAGACGAAAAAATTCATTATGAATTCTTTGGTCCAGCAATGCAGTTAGCAAAATAAATAACTATCTGACCCCTTGTTATAAAAAAGCAGTTTTCTGCACTTGTAGCAAGGGGTTTTTGTGTGCGTAGATATGAAAAAAGTCATTAGATTTAAAATAGTTAAAAAAGTAATTGAATTCATAGTAAAACAAGTGGTAATATACCCTATAAGAATACTAAGGTATTGGAAGGGGAATGATGGATGGGTCAAATGGTTATTACAGGACTAATTTGCGGAGCTTTACTTGGATTTGTTATGCAACGTGGTCGTTTTTGCTTAACTGGCGGATTTCGCGATATGTATTTAACAAAAGATAACCGTATGTTTTACGCATTACTTATTGCAATAGCAATCCAAAGTGTTGGTGTATATACCTTGATTAGTTTAAAGGTATTTGAATTCAGTGCTGGTTCTTTACCAATCGTAGCTGTTATTGTTGGTTCATTTATTTTTGGGATTGGCATTATTTTCGCTGGTGGTTGTGCAACAGGTACTTGGTATCGGGCGGGAGAAGGTCTAATTGGCAGTTGGATTGCATTAGCTGGTTATATGCTTGTAGCAGCAATGATGAAATCAGGCGTATTGTTGCCGTTGGATACGGCTATTAAAGAAACGAGCATTAAAAGTAATTCTATTGCCGAGACAATTGGCGTAAACAACTGGTTGATTATAACGATTTTTGTAGTGGTTGTTGCATTGATTGTTTACCGTGAGCTAAAGAAGCCACGATTAAAAATCCCAGGGTTAAAGCCGAAAAAAACGGGATTAGCACATATTTTGTTTGAAAAACGTTGGCATCCATTTATAACTGCAACAATTATTGGTGTGATTGCAACTTTAGCATGGCCGTTAAGTGTAGCTACTGGTCGCATAGGCGGATTAGGCGTTACAACACCTTCTGCTAATATTTTGCAATTTTTGGTGACAGGAGAAATTAGCTTCATCAACTGGGGTGTTTTTCTAGTATTGGGAATTTTCTTAGGATCATTATTCGCGGCAAAAATGAGTGGTGAATTTAGATTCCGTATTCCAGATACAAAAACAGCGATTAACAGCTTATGTGGTGGACTTATGATGGGGTTCGGCGCAGGTTTAGCAGGGGGTTGCTCAATTGGTAATGGATTGGTGATGACAGCGATGATGACTTGGCAAGGTTGGATTTCATTAGGGTTTATGATTTTAGGTACATGGACAGCATCTTACTTTGTATTCGTTCGACCAAGTAAAAAAGCTAAGCAAGCTGCGCACGTAATAACAGCGTAAAAAGGAGTGTTTTCATATGAAAAAAACATTAGAAGTCATGGGAATGGTTTGTCCATTTCCATTAGTGGAAGCAAAAGAAGCTATAAAAGACTTAAACTCAGGCGATGAATTAGAAGTGCAATTTGATTGTACACAAGGTACAGAATCTATTCCTCGTTGGGCTGCTGAAGAAGGGCACGAGGTAACAGAGTATGAACAAGTTGGTGAAGCTGCCTGGACAATAACTATTAAAAAGAAATAAACCTTCATGGCTATTTAAGCGGGAAATTCGATGATAGAATCGTCGGATTTCTCGTTTTTTTTTGTAACTGAAAGATAAGAAAATAAGGATAACAACCTGAAAGGGACGGATAAAACGTTGATACAAGCGGGAAATGACATTGTAACGATGAGTAAAAAAATTCGAGCTTTCATGTTGACATTATACCTAATGGGGTATATTATGAATCACGTAAGCAAGTTCAATCGATCGTTTTGAAAGGAGGCATGATAGTATGGCTTACGGTACAAAAACAGCTAATCGAGTGAAGCGAATAGAAGGTCAATTGCGTGGTGTTTTACGCATGATGGAAGAAGAAAAGAACTGTAAAGATGTGATTACACAGCTATCTGCCGTGCGTTCTGCGGTTGATCGAACTATTGGAGTAATCGTTAGTGAAAATTTACTGGAATGTGTAACGACTGCTGAAGGGAATGCGGAAAAAGTGAATACTGCGATTCAAGAAGCAATGGATTTAGTCGTGAAAAGTAGATAAATTTTATATACCCTAAATAGTATGTGTGAGGAGGCGAATGTTACATGGGAACATGGATTATACTTGCTGTTGTTATAGCATTTTTCGTTTGGCGAATGAAGCCAACGAAAGGGGTACAGTCAATTTCTGCGGTACAATTGAAAAATATTTTACATGATAAGGATAAAGTTTTTATCGATGTGCGAACACCAGCTGAATATAAGGGGCGAAATATCCCACAGTTCAAAAATATTCCGCTCGGTTCTAGTTTTGACAAGATACCGAAGGACAAAGAGATCGTTGTCATTTGCCAAAGTGGCATGCGCAGTAGTCAGGCATGTAAACAACTGAAGAAACAAGGATTTGAGCGTGTGACAAATGTCCGTGGAGGCATGAGCGCGTATTAGGAGGAGAATAGCGTGAAGGAAATTTCAACAATGGAAGTACAACAGGCTTTAGAGCAAGGTCAGGCAATAAATTTAATCGACGTACGTGAAGTAGATGAAGTGGAGTCAGGACACATTCCGGGCATTATTCATATCCCACTTGGCTTACTTGAATTTCGTATACATGAGCTAAATAAAAATGAACCATATGTTATGGTCTGTCGATCAGGTGGTCGTAGTGGCAGTGCTACTCAGTTTTTAGAAAGCCGAGGCTTCGATGTATCCAATATGGTTGGTGGCATGCTTGCTTGGAATGGTGAAGTAAAGTAGCAGGTGCAGTGAACCTATAGCGCTTGCTATATTTTTTTAATAAAAATAATACCTATACAGGTATGAGGGAGGATGTTATGAGTATTAAGGCAGATTTTCAGCTGGATGCCAAGGGGCTTTCTTGTCCTATGCCAATTGTTAAAACGAAAAAGGCGATGGCTGATTTAGTAGATGGTCAAATTTTAGAAGTATCAGCAACGGATAAAGGTTCGAAGGCGGATATTGCTGCATGGGCTGAATCTGTGGGTCATCAATATATTGGGACAGTGGAAGAAGAAAGTGTGCTTAAACATTACATTCGTAAATGCTCGGACGACACGATGGAAGAGCGAACATTTGAACATACAATGGAGTTAAAAGAGGCAATGGAAAGAGAAGGTCTTATTCTCGATGTTCGTGAGGAGGCAGAGTTTGCTTTTGGCCACATAGAGGGAGCAAAGTCTATTCCGATGGGTGAGCTAGACGGACGCCTTTCTGAACTTGATAAAGAGCAAGAGATTTATGTCGTTTGTCGAACTGGGAAGCGTAGTGATTTAGCTGCCCAAAAGCTTGTGGCACATGGCTTTACAAAGGTATTTAACGTTCTTTCAGGAATGACATCCTGGACAGGAGATTTAACAAAAAATATTTAGGGGGAATTTATTATGTCAAATAAAGTAGCGATAATTGCAAGTAACGGTGGTCTTTTCGATGCATATAAGGTGTTCAATATTGCAACGGCAGCGGCGGCTACAGAGAAAGAAGTAGCGATCTTCTTTACATTCGAAGGGTTAAATTTAATTCATAAACAAGGGATGCATGCATTACCTATGCCTGCGGGAGCGGAGCATTTTGCAGAAGGGTTTGCTAAAGCTAATGTACCAGCAATTCCGCAATTAGTGGAAATGGCACAGGAATTAGGTGTGAAGTTGATCGCGTGTCAAATGACTATGGATGTAATGGGTTTAACGACAGATGATTTTATTGAAGGTATCGAGGTTGGAGGAGCTGTGACGTTCTTAGAGTTTGCGAAGGATGCAGCACCGTCATTAACATTCTAATTAACATAAATGATTTTAACTTATTTCAGCAGAAGTCTCCCACCTCTATAGGTGGTGAGATGAATGCGGTTTTAAGTTGTTTTTCAGCGGGTGTACAAACATCTGTAGCTGACGCTTCGCTTTCGCTACAAAAAACACTTGCTGAAATAGAGGAACTCAGTCTAAGAACGCCACGTCCTGTGGCAACGACTGAGTGACCAACTTCGTGTTGGCCTAAAGCCTCCGGCGGATGTCGCGGAATCGGAAAGGAGTTCTTAGGGGATGTTAGCCTAAGCACAAAGCCGATTCCGGACGCAATTATGCCGAGGCATAATTGATCTTATTATATAGGCGGAGAGGACAATCCTTTCCGCTAAAAAAATCAATAAAATAATACCTTAGGGGGTAATAAGAGTGTCAGTTTTAAAATGGAGTGCAGCAGAAGTAGCAAAAAAAGTAATTAATAAAGAAGAATTATTTATTTTAGATGTCCGAAATGCGGATGCATTCGAAGATTGGAAAATTGATGGCCATAAATTTGAATACCTTAATATTCCGTATTTTGAGTTGTTAGATGGCGTTGAAGATATTTTACCGAAGATTCCAGTTGATAAAGATGTGTTAGTCGTTTGTGCGAAAGAAGGCTCATCGCTGATGGTAGCTGAGATGTTATCAGAAGCAGGTCGTGCAGTGGCTTATTTAGCTGGTGGAATGAAAACGTGGAGTGAATATTTAGAACCGATTAAAGTTGGAGATTTAACAGGTGGTGGTGAGCTTTATCAATTTGTACGTTTAGGGAAGGGTTGCCTTTCTTATATGGTCATCTCTGAGGGTGAAGCAGCGATTATCGATGCTGTGCGTTTTACAGACGCATTCACAAGCTTTGCGGAAGAGAAAAACGTAAACATTAAATATGTGTTCGATACACATTTACATGCCGATCATATTTCTGGTGGTCGACATATAGCAGCTACTACTGGTGCGACGTATTATTTACCACCAAAAGATGCTGAAGAGGTTGTGTTTGACTATACACCTTTACTTGATGGCACAACTGTCCAAGTGGGCGCCTCCAAAATTGACGTAGGAGCGATTTATTCGCCTGGTCATACAATTGGTTCAACGTCATTTGTTGTAGACAACAAGTATTTATTAACTGGAGATATTTTATTCATTGACTCAATTGGACGCCCTGATTTAGCGGGTCTTGCAGAAGATTGGGTTGGTGATTTACGTGAAACACTTTACAAACGATACAGAGAATTATCGGATGATCTAATTGTTTTGCCGGCTCATTTTATGGTGATTGATGAACTAAATGAAGACGGAACTGTAGCAAAACACCTTGGACAATTATTTGCTGAAAATCACGGCTTAAATATTAAAGATGAAGCAGAATTCCGAAGTGTCGTAACAGAGCACTTGCCTCCACAGCCGAATGCCTATCAAGAAATTCGTCAAGTAAATATGGGTAAGGTTACGCCAACGCAGGATGAGCAGACAGAGATGGAAATTGGTCCGAATCGCTGCGCAGTTAGATAGTACGTTTAACTTCTTTCAGCGGGAGCCCCCCACCTCTATAGTTGGTGAGATGAATGCGGTTTTAAAGTCACTTTTCAGCGGGTGTCCAAAACATCCGCTGAAAGAAGTTAAAGCCTCCGGCGGATGTCACGGAATCGGAAAGGAGTTCTTTGGGGATGTTAGCCTAAAATCATCGCATCCATGCGATAACGGCTAACTGGCCTGCGTCATGCAGGCCTAAGCACAAAGCCGATTCCGGACTCAATTATGCCGAGGTATAATTGATAAGATAGAAATGCAATGAGTACGCATGCATGGTTATAGCATGTAAATACCGCGAAGCGAAGGCGCTCATCCTTCGTAAAGTTGTGAAAAAACAAACAGAACCGGCAAAATCGCTTACAACGTTTGCTATTCCAAAGGAGAAAAATATGAAATCAAACTTACAACTAGATGCAAAAGGTTTATCTTGTCCAATGCCTATAGTGAGAACAAAAAAAGCTATAGATACATTAGCTTCAGGGGAAATTTTAGAGGTTCAAGTAACAGATAAGGGAGCTTTAGCTGACATTCCCGCTTGGGCCGAAGCTGGCGGTCATATCATTTTAGACAAAGCTGAAGACGCTGGCGTCATTACATTCTTTATTCAGAAAGCTTAAAACTGGTGAGGGTTGTCTCTTCTATTAGAAGTTTAGAGCAACCCTCCTTTCATTTAATATTGATGGAAATGATCATGTCCCTTAAAGTGAAGTCACCAGAAAGAAGGAAAAAATATGGATTTAGCATGGATTATTACAATATTTTTGATTGGCTTTGTCGGTTCGTTTGTATCGGGAATGCTAGGAATTGGCGGAGCAATTATTAAATATCCAATGTTATTATATATCCCACCTTTACTTGGTTTTGCAACATTTTCAGCACATGAGGTATCGGGTATTAGTGCAGTAGAAGTGTTTTTTGCCTCTCTTGCTGGGGTGTGGGCATATCGAAAAGGTGGTTATTTAAATAAATCACTGATTATATATATGGGTAGTGCCGTATTAGCAGGAAGTTTCGTTGGTAGTTATGGCTCCCAATTTTTATCTGAAGTGGGGGTTAACGTCGTTTATGGTGTATTGGCGTTGATTGCTGCAGTGATGATGTTTATTCCTAAGAAGCAAATTGACGATAAGCCATTGGATGAGGTGACGTTCAATAAACCGATAGCAACTGTATTAGCTTTTATTGTTGGTATTGGATCGGGGATTGTTGGGGCAGGTGGTGGCTTCTTGCTAGTACCGATAATGCTAGTAGTATTAGGTATACCAACACGTATGACAATCGCTACAAGCCTTGCCATTACTTTTATAGCCTCTATAGGCGGGACAATTGGAAAATTGATGACGGGACAAGTTGATTATTATCCTGCAATCATTATGATTGTAGCAAGCCTAATAGCAGCTCCACTAGGTGCAAAGGCAGGGAAAAAATTAAATACAAAAGTTTTACAAGCTATTTTAGCAGTGCTCATTTTAGCAACTGCCATTAAAATTTGGATAGATATATTGTAGGGAGCTGTAGTAAATGAAAATTGAGATTTTCTCAGATTTTACATGTCCGTTCTGCTATATTGGCAAAAAAGAATTGGAACGCGCCATTGACTTGGCAGGTTATTCAGGACAGGTAGAAATTGAATACAAAGCATATCAAATAGGACCAGATACGCCTAAGAAAGATGCACCAACTTTATATGAGGGTATGACTGCAAAATTGGATTCCACGATAGACGAAGTAAAGGAAATGACTAAGGGTATAGCAATGCGGGCTGAAGAGGTTGGTTTGCATTACAATTTTGAAGATATGAAAACAGCGCATACTGAAAAAGCTCATCGATTGGCAAAATGGACAAGACAGTTTGGCAAAGAGTCGGTCTATACGGAAGAACTTATGAGTGGTTACTTTACGGAAGGAAAAGACTTAAACGACGATATGTTCTTGTTAAAAGTCATTGAAACGATAGACTTAGATGTTGAAATAGCGAAGGGTGTTTTGGCATCAACTGACTTCAGTGAAGCTTTAGACAGAGATCGATATGATGCCCAACAGCTAGGTGTACAAAGTGTTCCGTTCTTTGTGTTTGAAAATCGTTACGGTATTAAAGGTGCGGAGCCAAATGAGGTTTTTGTGCGAACTTTGCATCAAGCGGCGGAGATAGCTGGGATTCAGCCGGTATTAAAGATGGTAGGTGATGGTGAAGCTATTTGTGCAGATGGTGAATGTAAATTATAGTGAAATGCTAAAATGTCGGGTACAGTGCTGTGCTCGACATTTTTTATCTTCATTCAGTAAATTGATTTTGTACCGAAAGCGAAGCGTCGGCTACAATTACGCCAAGGTGAAATTGATTAGGTCAGGAAAAAATACATACTACAAGAGGTATTAAGTCTCGATTAATGTGTTGTAGAACAATGAATTTCATAATTTTATCCTCTAAATGATTCTATTTGCGTAAGGTGTGAGAAAAGTCACATCGGAAAACAGGCTTTTTTGCTAAAATATAGGTGATTATACAAAGGGGGGTATTATAGATGAAACCTATAGTAGCAGGAGTAGCGGGGACAGTGTTGTTAGCGGGTACACTTTTTGTGGGAGCAGCCATTAGCGACAAAATTTTAGGGGATGCAGAAAGCAAAGAAGCCGCTGAACAAACAAAAATACCAACAACAGCAGCTGCTCAGTCAGTTGTCTATGCGCCACCAAGTATTGAAGAAGTACCAGATGGACCTATGAAGGAAGCAATATTATATGGTCATGAGCTTGTCAATAATACACATGTTGCTGCAGAAGAATATGTTGGGAATCAATTATCTTGCACAAGCTGTCATGCAGGGGCAGGTTATGATGAGCAAGTTTCGTCATTAGTAGGTGTTATGGCGAATTATCCCCAATATATCGCGCGCTCAGGTGATATTGTAACGATTGAGGAGCGTATTAATGGTTGTATGGTGCGCAGTATGAACGGTAAGAAGTTTGACATGAATAGCAAAGAGCTAGAAGCGATGGTCTCATACTTCGCCTATATTTCAGAAGGTGTACCGATCGGGGCAGAGCGTGAATGGGTAGGTACAAGTACAATGAAGGACATTCCTATACCGGATGTTAAGAACGGCGAAGAAGTATATGCCCAGTCTTGTATCGCTTGTCACGCGGGTGATGGTTCAGGTACTGGTGCTAATACAGGTCCGGCATTATGGGGTGAAAAATCATTCAATGATGGAGCGGGTATGGCAAGAATGTCAAAAATGGCTGGCTACATTCAAAATAATATGCCAGTCGGTGCAGCTGGTACTTTGACAGATCAAGATGCCGCTGATTTAGCAGCCTTTATTTTATCGCAGGACCGACCTGAGTGGGCAAATCATAATAAAGATTGGCCAAAAGGCGGACGTCCTAATGATATTATGAATAAAGAAAAACGGGAACAAGTTAAAAATGGCACAATAAATTGGGAGAAAGTGCTTTCTACTAATTAAAATGAAAGGGATGCTGCAAACTAGCGGCATCCCTTTCGTGCTATTTAAAATTGTGAGCCGTGACAATTTTATCTCTGTTAGTTGTCGTATCTGTGAAGTATTCATACAAGCAAATACCGAGGAAGGAGCCAGCAACATTAAAGACATTAGAGAAACCATTATTCTGGAGGGCCATTACAGCATTGTAGCTTCGCTGGCCAGATCGGCAATGTACATAAACTGGTCTATCTTGTGGAATCTCATTCAAACGTTCACGGAGCTCACTTAACGGAATATTATGCGCATGAATGAGATGACCCGCCTCGAATTCATTTCTTTCACGGACATCTAAGAAAGAGGCGTTATTTTCAATGAGACCTCTAACCTCGTCAACTTTTACTTGTTTATAATGACCGTATAATTGGTTTTGAGCAACGAGTGCTGCTAAATTAACTATGTCACGTGCGGTGCTAAACATTGGAGAATATGATAGCTCTAGCTCTTTTAAGTCTTCTAATGTGCCATCCATTGTGATCATAGTTGCAATAACGTCGATGCGTTTGTCGGCATTACCTTTTCCAATCGCCTGCGCTCCAAGAATCTTCCCAGTGGGCACTTCGTAAACAAGCTTAAAATGAAGTGGATTACTATTTGGCATTAAACCAACTTTATCTGGTGCAATCAAATACACGCTTTTTGCTTGGAAGCCATGTGCGAGCGCTGTTTTTTCATTTAAGCCCGTTGTGGCACACGTGTAATCAAAAATTTGCACGCTTGAAGAGCCGATAACTCCTTTGTTTTGTTGGGGTATATTGTACATATGATTAGCTGCTGCTCGTGCTTGTCGTTGCGCTGGACCTGCTAGTGCCAGGCGCGTTTGTTTATGAGTTAGCTGATGGAATACTTCTATAGCATCGCCCACAGCGTAAATAGAAGGATCGGATGTTACATAATTAGCATCAACTTGAATGCCGCCGAGTTCACCTATTGCCAGTCCGGCTTCATTCGCTAAAGAGGTTTCGGGACGAACGCCGATAGCTAATACGACAGCCTGTGCTTTCAATTGTTTACCGGAACTCAATTTTACATAATCTGCTGTAACCTTAGCTAGACCATCATTGACGATGACATTAATTCCTTTATCCATCATTTCTTTGTGTAATATTTGTGCCATATCATAATCAAAGGGCATCATGATTTGTTGACTAAATTCAACGAGTGAGACATTAAAACCGGCAAGCTGTAAATTTTCTGCAACCTCTACACCTATAAATCCGCCACCGATGACAGCAATATCCTGTATGTCATCGCTCTGGATATAACGATTTAAACGGTCTATATCCACGACATTACGAACAGTAAAAACGTGTGAAGAATGAACGCCATCCAAGTTTGGAACAATTGGACCCGCACCAGGAGATAACACTAACGTATCGTAGCTTTCTTCATACTCAGTGCCGGTAGTTAAATCCTTTACAGTAATGTTTTTTTCTTTTCGATTAATATGTAAAACTTCTTGATTAACACGAGCTTCAATTTTGTATTTTGATTGAAAGGTTTGTGGTGTCATTAAGATTAATTTGTCGCTGTTATCAACAATTCCACTTAGGTGAAATGGTAAAGAGCAATTTGAGAATGAAACGTTCGGTCCTTTTTCAAACATTATAATCTCAGCCTGTTCATCGAGGCGACGAATACGCGCAGCGGTCGAGGCACCACCTGCGACACCACCAACTACTAAAAATTTTTTACTCATGTGTAAGCACATCCTTTTCTTGTAGTATACATACAGGGGTATGTTGTGTATAAATCAAAAGTTTTCTGGCGTTAACAATGAATAAAATTGTGGATAACTATTGATTTAAATAGATGATATACCCTGTTAGGTATTTTATCAACGAAAATTACTGATTAAAAATCGTTGTAAGTGGATAAATACTAAAAAAGTAAACAAATAGACAAAATTTTGGGGATAAACCTAGGAGTAAAAGAAATTAAGTACCCAGATTTGGTTATCACTAAAATTGGAGATGACAGTCGGGACGGAAATGAACCCGCGTTAGGATGATGAGCCTTAGATTTGTTATACTAGCAATATTAGGAAGTAGCATCGGAGGTGACGCTGTTGATTTTTTTGAAATTTTTAATCCAAATCATTGTTGTATCAGGGCTTATTTATTTTGTCAGTGGTCGATTAATTGGTTCAAACATTAATTTTATGCGTAGGGTTCTTTCTGTAGTCATTAGTGTGACGCTAACGTCCTTTGTTTATTGGTATACCTATTTACGCCATACAGATTTTTTATATGAACCGATGATGCAAACCGTGACAGAGGTCAGTACACTTATTTGGATTGGTAGCATGCTACTCATTTCGATGTTGCTCTATCTTGTTTTTGAGCTTTTCGATTCAAGTGGTATTACAGCTAGAGATGGTCGAAATGGGAAAAAGAATTTATTCTTGCGTATTCGTAGCTACTGGCGACAACAAAAGCGCTTACGTCAGGTGTTTAAAATAGCTGTAACAAATGGCGTTGTTCAAACAATCAAATACGCAAGACAACGAGAAAATGAAAAGGAGCTTGCCGTTGCTTTAAGGGTAACTTTGGAGCAATGTGGTGGGATATTTATTAAATTTGGTCAGGTACTTTCTACACGTAAGGAACTATTTTCGCCTACCTTTATTGACGAGTTAGAGAGGCTACAGGATAGTGTGAAGCCTCTACCGTCAGAGCAGGTAACACAAATTTTAGAAGATTCACTTCCGAAGCCTTTGAATGAAATATTTGCAAGCTTTCAAATGGAACCTATTGCGGCAGCATCTATTGGACAAGTTCATAAGGCGCGATTGAAAAATTTTGACGAAGTCGTGGTGAAGATACTGCGTCCAGAAGTGAAGGGATTCATGCGAGACGATCTTGAAATTTTAGAGGAATTTGCTAATTGGCTTTCTAATAAATCTACATGGGCTGAGTCACTTGGTTTTCGAGAGCTTGCTAAAGGATTTGCAGATGGGTTACGCGAGGAAATTCATTTAGATATTGAGGCTCGTAATACATTGCAGGTGACAAATGCTCTTGCCAAAAGCGAATATAAGGTGAGAATTCCTAAAATCTATACAGAATATTATAATGAAAATGTTATTGTCATGGAATATGTACGGGGGAAAAGTGTTGCTAATGCTGCTGCTGAATTTAACCGAGTAGAATGTGATCGTAAGCTGTTTGCGCGGACTGTTTTATATTCCTTCTTTGAGCAGATGCTTCTTTCAGGTATCTTTCATGCAGATCCGCATCCAGGAAATATTCATATTGATGAGACGGATGGCACACCGATACTGCTTGATTTTGGAGCTGTTGGCCGTTTGGGAGCTACTCAACAAGAGGGCTTAAAGCTATTTTTAATGGGGATTCAGCTAAATGATTCAAGTATTTTATATGACGGCTTAACACTATTGGTTGAAAATGCTGATCATGCAGACCGTGCAAAGATGGAGCAAGCCATTGATCAAATTCTCTTGAAAATCTCTTACGTGGATCGGATTCCAACAGAGGAATTGATACATGCGTTATTTACAGTTGTTCGTGATTTCGGTCTTGCTTTCTATCCCGCAGTAGGTTTAGCGCTGCGTTCCTTAGTAACATTGGATGGCACATTACGGGTAATTGACCCAAGATTTGATATTTTTACAGAAGCGAAAGATTTTTCATCCGCATATATGCGAGCATCCTTCCTGAAGCCATTTAAAGAACCGATGGCAACAAAGGAACGTTTACAAGAAGAATTATCTATGCTTATTCCGACATTGCGCAAAATGCCAAGACGAGTTGACCAACTTATTCAACGGATAGAGAGTGGGAAAATTATCTTACATCACGATGTTTTTTCGGATGAGGATAATGCTCGTTTTATTACCAATCTGTTTTCCCGTTTCGTCTTGCTCCTCGTTGGTATTACCTTTGGCATTATTTCTGTAGCACTTTTAGCAATCTCACAATTTATTCATGACACGTACGCTGTTTACTTAAATACAGCCGCATACTTAGGATTATTTTTGTGTGCCATTCTTTTAGTACGTCTTTCTATCCAAGCGTTGCGTTCTATGAAGCAATAGAAGCGCTTGTTTATGGATACACATTATTTATAGGTAGGGGAAATGTTCCCTTACCTTTTTTTATTTTAAAAATGTTCTCTAGAAATATTACAAAAACATTACAAAACAAAGAGTGGGTCTGTTGGTAAAGTAGTTATAATCGTTGATATGTAGAATAAAACGTAATTTTGTAGAATTTATTAGAATTTACATGAATATTACAAGAATGTTGCGAGTTTTACTAAACCATTAAAAAGGCGCGAAATAGTATAAAAGTTATGCTAATAGTGCTAGACTTTAAAAGGCTAATAAAATATAAGATTAAATAAAAGAATCGTTCCAATGATTACATTAAAATTCTAAGGACGAAATTGACTAGTGAAGGGGAAGAATAACGTGGGTAAGCGCAATAAATGGCGTAAGTCGATGGTGCTAGCATTAGCACTAGCTGGCGGCTTATTATTTAATACAGTTCAACCAACCGTAGTGCACGCAGAAGAAACATCTCAACAAATGATGGATAAGAAAGCTAAAATAGATACAGAGGTTAAAAAGCTACAAGAAGAATTAACTAAACTACAAAAAGAGATCGATGAAAAAGTAAAAGTATTTAACAAAGTACAAGCAGATATTAAAGAAGTTGATGCAAATATTGTAGATACTAAAAAACGTATTGAGCAACGTTCAGCGATTTTAAGTGATCGTATGGCTGCATACCAAGCTCAAGATAATACTGTGGGCATTTATTTAAATGCTGTTCTTGAATCAAAAAGCTTTGCAGATTTAATGGACCGTGTCGTAGCGGTAAAAACATTAATGGATGCTGACCAAGAATTAGTAGATCAACAAGAAGCGGATAAGGCTAACTTAGAGAAACAAAAAGCAACATTAGATGAAAAACAAAAAGAGCTTCAAAAGCAATTCCAAGAGCTTCAACAAAAGGAAAGCGAAATGGAAGTAAAAAAAGCTGAAAATGAAGCGAAATCTCTTGCATTAAAGGCACAAATTGCAACGAAGCAAGAAGAAGAGCGTTTAGAAGCAGAACGTAAAGCAGCAGAGGAAGAGGCAGCTCGTTTACGTGCACTTCAAGCAGCTACTCCAGTTGTACAAGCAACAAACAACAATAATAACAATAACAGTGACACTAACACTAACGATAATAGCAACAGCAATAGCAACGCTAACAATAGTAGCAAAGCTAACAATGTAAAATCACCACAAAAAGTCGTTGTTGGTTCTGGATCAGGCACTGCATCTTCAGGTGATGCTATTTCAACTGCGAAGCAATTCCTGGGTCGTAGCTATGTTTGGGGCGGTAGTAACCCATCGACAGGATTCGACTGTTCTGGTCTTGTGCAATGGTCTTACAAACAAGCAGGCGTATCTTTACCACGTACAGCATCACAACAATATTTAGCAACACAACGTATTTCAGCAAGCGAAGCACGTGTAGGTGACCTAGTATTCTTCAGCTATGGTTCAGGTATAGCGCATGTAGGTATTTACTTAGGAAACAACACGATGATTGATGCTCAAAATAAAGGTGTTGTCATTGAATCACTTGATTGGTGGAATCAATATCTAGTAGGCTTCGGTCGTATTTAATAAGCCTTACTATTATATCGACGATTTAAATAGCAAAAAGGTTATCTTTGTAAAAGAAATTACAAAGATAGCCTTTTTTATTATTTGACGGTATTGGAGATTAACCTTAAAAACCATCTGATTAAAATATAGCTAAGATCCTATGAGTAAACCTATCAGGCAAACAGATGTGGTTATCCATTAATTTAGGCTCGACTACTCGACCAATAATGAGTAAAATAACTTCTAAGATGAATAAATTTACATAAGTAGATATATTTACTACTATAGTCCCGGTTACAAAAATGATAGTGGAGCCGAGAAAAGCAATTACATCAATTATTCATATTATGATTGTCATCGTTATTGCGTATTTTACTTGTATTAAATCGAAGGCTAATAAGTGTGTGATACCTCCAATAAAAAAAGCTAACAAGTAAAATATGTCTTCATACAGCTAAAAGAAAGGATTCCTTGCATATTGAACCTCACTTCTGATAATTTTGAAATATACAATTAGGGATCTTGCTTTGAAATTATAATTATTTGAGACTTTTATTTTGTAGTAGCAAAGTAACGAATGATGGGAAATGAGAAAACACTTACAAGTGCATTATTTTTTTTCGTTCTGAAACAATAAAGGTAGGGATGAATCATGGAAAAAGAGATTTTGCAACTTTTTAGTAATTTAACAGAGCGTGACAGTGATATTCAATACAAATCATACGAAGAATTATTGAAAATTATGCAGGAACCAGTTGATTGGACATATTCAGTTTGGGAACAACTTGTTCAGACACTTACATACAAAAATGGCCATGTGCGTGCAAGTGCTGCACAATTTTTATGCGCATTGGCAGCAAAAAGTGATCCTGAAGAAAGAGTATTAGAGGACTTCTTAAAGATTTGGGCAGTAACGTATGATGAAGAAACAGTAACTGCGAGGCATACTTTACAGGCAATTTGGAAAATAGGCTTAGCAGGGCAGGTACAAAGAGATTTAGTCGTATCATATTTGGCTAAAAGGTATCAAACATGTTTAGACGAAAAGCATCCGACATTAATACGCTATGATATTATTGTATCCTTTAAAAAGCTATTCGATGCAACGAATGACCCAAAACTACTAGACATTGCACAGCGTTTAATTGAGGAAGAGAAAGATGTTAAATCCAAAAAGAAATATAAGACTGCCATCCGGTAAAAGTTATTTGGCTAATTTTCCGCAAATTCTCTCGTTAAGAGATCGTTTTTATAACGTATTAAAAAATAAAATGCTTTACTCTATGAAGCATAACAAATATCTGCACGAGCAGGATGAATACCCATGAGGGCAGTGAATATATCCGTGTGCATAAGGTAATACCTGCATGATTTTTATCCATCGTCATTTGTTTATTCTAAATTCCACAGCTATTTTTTCCTATCAATCTATGTTAAACTGCATTACAAGTGAATAATTCTTGCAGAATGAGGGTGCTGAACTATAGCATAATCGGGAATTCGGTGAAAAACCGAAGCTGTTTCCGCAACTGTAAGTACAGGAATCATAAAGATATACCACTGTCGAATTATTCGATGGGAAGGTTTTTTATGACTCACAACGTGATTGAATGAACTGTACAAGCCAGGAGACCGACCTTTGTTTGAACGTATAGATAACTCTTCGGAAGCTAGGAGAATATGCGGCAAATACATAGGCTATGTCGTATCTAGGCGACACTATTTATGTTATTTTTCGTTGTTTCCATAGAAGTGGGAACAACGTTTTTTTTATGTACACTTATAATTCACCTAATGTAAGCCGAGGTGTTAATAAAGTAAGAATTTTTCACGAAGGAAAGCGGGGACTTAGATTTGAAAAAAGATGCACGTTATTCTTGTTATCCATTTATGCGTGAAAAGGCATCGATAGTAGATTTTGAAATTCGAACGGATAGCCTAACAACACATATTGGTGTAGCAATGGCGGCGGTGAAAAAAGAAACGGTAGAGGTAGTAGCAGATGATTTACTAGCCATTTTACCAATGGCTTACCATGTAAATGGCTCAGTCCGAGGTAAATTAGCGGTAACCGAAGATGATTTGACTTGGCTCAGTGATCGCTATGATTTCTATGTTAGTCATGTTAAGGAGGAAATACAAAACTTTGTATTACCTCAAGGAACAGAGGCTGCTACTGCATTACATTTATGCCGTAGTGAGGCGAAAAAATCATATCGCGTTTTGCACATAGTATCTGAAGAACGGGAAATACCTGCTATTCTCTTTGATTATTTAGGATTACTAGCCAATGTATTTTTTGTAATGGCTGTCTTTATGAATCAGCGGGCTGGTATTGCTGAAATACCGTTTATTAGTAAGTCATACCCGATGAAAAAGAAAAAGGAGAATCAATGAAATGAAGAAAATGTTTAAGCTACAATGGCTTTCTGTGCTGATGCTGGCCCTCGTATTAGTTGGCTGTGGGGCGAAAGAAGATACGAATAAAGAGACTGCTTCTAAAGAAGATCAACAAGTTGAGAAAACTAGTTATAAAGTTAAGGATGACCGTGGCGTAGAAGTAGAGTTTGCTGCAGTACCTAAAACTATTGTTTCCTTACAACCGAGTAATACAGAAATTTTATTTGCTCTAGGTGTTGGCGATAATATCGTTGGTGCAACAGAATTTGATACGTACCCAGAAGAAGCACAAAAAATTGAGCGCGTTTCTAATTCTACAATATTCAATAGTGAGCGTATTTTAGCCCTAAAGCCAGATGTCGTTATTGCCTATACAACAGGAGGCGATGAAGAAAATTTAAATGCTTTAAAAGGTCTCGAAGATGCGGGTATTAAAGTATTTGCCATTCAATCAGCTAAATCATTTGATGATGTCTATGGGGATATCGAACAAATCGCAACAGTTATGGGAATCAAAGATACAGGCGACAAGTTAAATGCAGATATTAAAGCTAAAATTGTTGAAGTCCAAGCAAAAGTTAAAGATGTGAAAAAACAAAAAAATATCTACTTAGAGATTAGTCCAAAGCCAGTCATCTATACAGCTGGTTCTGATACATTCCAACAAGAGATTTTAAATGCTGCACATGTGAACAACGTTTTTGCTGACCTTGAAAGCTGGGCACAGGTATCTGAGGAAGATGTCATTGCGAAAAATCCAGAAGTCATTTTAACAACAGTAGACAATGTGAAAAACTCAGCGGAAGAAATTCTTTCTCGTGATGGATGGAATTCAATCACGGCCATTCAAAATAAAGCTGTTTACTATATTGATACTGATATTTCAAACCGTCCAGGTCCACGTATTGGTGAAGCTGTTGAGTTAATAGCAAAAGCGGTATATCCTGAGTCATTTAAATAGTTTATATCGAAAAATAGTATTTTGGAGCTGTCCTTTATCAAGGGCAGCTTTTTTTATGGATAAGAAGGAGACTTACTACGCTTGGATGAAAAAGTAATCGGGAAAGGTGGATAACTGCTCCGCTTGTGTGGGAAAGTGATCAGGTAGAGTGGATAACTGCTCCGCTTGGGTAGGAAAGTGATCGGGTAGAGTGGATAACTGCTCTGCTCGGGTAGGAAAGTGATCGGGTAGAGTGGATAACTGCTCCGCTCGGGTGGAAAAGTGATCAGGTAGAGTGGATAACTGCTCCGCTTGGGTAGGAAAGTGATCGGGTAGAGTGGATAACTGTTCCGCTTGTGTGGGAAAGTGATCGGGTAGAGTGGATAACTGCTCCGCTTGTGTGGGAAAGTGATCGGGTAGAGTGGATAACTGTTCCGCTTGTGTGGGAAAGTGATCGGGTAGAGTGGATAACTGCTCCGCTTGGATAGGAAAGTGATCGGGTAGAGTGGATAACTGCTCCGCTTGGGTGGAAAAGTGATCGGGTAGAGTGGATAACTGCTCCGCTTGGATGGGAAAGTGATCGGGTAAACGGTCACCCGCTCCGCCCAGATAAAGAAGTACTCAAATAAATCCCCTCATCGCTCTAAGTAGTGTATGACATTTCCTAGTGCGAAAATTGGTATTATATCGAATTGTTCTATAAAATAGAGATAAGTATGCTTGCTAACAGGAAGAGGTGCAGTGAGTGAAACAGTTTGATATGAAGATTATTCCGTTTGAGGCAGTCTATAATTTTCGGGATATGGGTGGTTATAAATCGAGAGATGGGCGTGCTGTTAAGAATGGTTTGATTTATCGTTCAGCAGCACTTGGGAAAATGACGAAAGCAGATAAGGAGCTTTTTGAAACGCTAGGCGTGAAAACAATTTTTGATTATCGAGACAACCATGAGGCTCAAAATAATCCTAATCCGATATTCTCGCATGCCAAGTATATTCAAATACCAGCAAAGGGAAATCATGCTTTTGAGATGCCTACAAACACGGGTGGAAGAGATTTTTATAAGGTTGTAAGCCCAGAGATGTTTCGAGAATTTTATGCACAAATGCCTTTTAATAATGCCTCGTTTAAGGAACTAATAGCAACGATTCAACACCCTGAAAATTTAGGGCTTGTTCATCATTGTGCGGTCGGGAAGGATCGAACAGGTATTGGCAGTGCACTTATTTTACTTGCTTTAGATGTACCTGAGGAAACGATAATGGAAGACTATTTAGATACAAATGTACATTTACATCCCTTAGTTGAACGAATGGCTAAGACAGTGCAGCAAGATTATAACGATCAAGAATTACAGCAATTTTATGCTTTACTGTCTGCCCGTGAAGACTATTTACAAGCAGCATTTGATGCTATGGATAACCGATATGGCTCTAAGACAGCTTTTTTAGAGCAAGAGTTTGGCCTAACAAATGAAAAACGTAAGCAATTGCAGGACTTTTGCTTACTATGATAAAAAACCCTTTCACATAAAATTGTGAGAGGGGTTTTTTGCGTCTTATATTAGCTTTGCATAATCTTTTAACTTCTTTCAGTAAGTGTTTTCGTAGTGAAAGTGAAACGCCAGCTCAGAAGTCTCCCGGCCTTAGGACGCAATTATGCAGAGGCATAATGGATTGTTTCAATATAAAAACTCTTTACAGCCTAAAAATCTATGATAAGATACTATATATTTTTAACGGGCAGTAATTTATCTATACCGAAGACAAAAAAGGTAGTTGAAAGATTAACAGTCCGTAAAATCTTTAAGAAGCGTATAGGAGAAGTGGAGAGTATTGGGAGAAACATTGAGAGAAAGTGATATAAAAGAGACAGATAAGTTAAGCTTATTTCATTTAACATGGCCGATATTTTTAGAAGTATTTTTATTTATGTTAATGGGACTAGCCGATACTTTTATGCTCAGTGCTTTATCAGATAATGCTGTATCAGGAGTTGGTGCAGCCAATCAATATATTCATATTGCAATTTTAATACTTGAAGTAGTTGGTAATGGTGCTTCTATAGTGGTATCTCAATATTTGGGCTCAAGGCGTTTTTTGGAAGCTGCGAAGATTTCTGCTTTAGCAGTAACGATGAATTTAGCCGTTGGACTAATGATGAGTGTTTTATTTTTCTTCTTCTCAAGTCATTTAATGACCATGATGAACTTGCAAGGAGAAGTGCTTAAATACGCTCAAAGTTATTTGATCATTATAGGAAGCTTCATTTTTTTACAAGCAATTATAAATGCCTTAGCAGCGATTATCCGTGTACATGGATGGACAAAAGAAACAATGTATGTATCTCTAGGTATGAATGTGCTACATGTTGTATTAAATTACGGTTTGATCTTTGGTAACTTAGGATTACCGGAGTTAGGTGTAAAAGGAGCGGCTATTTCCTCAGTGATAAGTCGTGGTTTAGCAGTTCTTGTGTTTTTCTGGCTGTTGTATCAAGTCATGGGAGTAAGAGTAAAGCTAGAATATTATTTCGATTATTCAAAGGAATATGTTCAAAAAATATTAAATATAGGCTTACCGTCAGCATTTGAGCAGGTGCTTTATCAGTTCTGTCAGATTGTCTTCCTTTATTATGCAACATACTTAGGCGCAGAGACACTTGCGGCAAGACAATATGCTATGAATATTTCGATGTTTACGTATTTATTTGCGATTGCGATCGGAACAGGTACAGCTATAATTATTGGACGAAATGTCGGCGCTGGTAAAAAGGATCAAGCTTATCATCAACTTTGGACAAGTGTACGTGCAGCTTTTGCCTTTACGATCACTATGGTTGCAGTTGTGACGATATTCCGTAAGCAACTAATGCACGTTTTTACAGATAATCCAGAGGTAATAGCCATCGGAGCGTCTGTCCTAGCATTAAGTATTCTACTTGAAACAGGGCGTACAATGAATATTGTAGTGATTAACTCGCTGCGTGCCTCAGGGGATGCAAGATTTCCGGTGAAAATTGGTTTCTTATCAATGGTATGTATGAGCCTCCCGCTCGGTTACTTGTTCGTCTTCGTTTTACATTGGGGGTTAGTAGGTATTTGGCTAGCAATTGCGGCAGATGAATGGATGCGAGCCATTATCGTATACTTTAGATGGAGAAGTCGTAAGTGGGAGCGTTTTGCACTTGTTTCACCTACAGAACAGAAGGAGGAAAATTAATGGGGGCACTTTCTAAAAGAGCTGCAGGGGCAGCGTTAATGGATAAAAATATAAAGCTTTTTGCTTGTCCAATTTGTCAGGAGTCAATGGATGTTTTTGAGCAAGGTAGATTAGTATGTTCCTCAAATCATTCTTTTGATATTGCCAAACAGGGCTATGTCAATATGCTGACACATGGTGCTGTTTCTAAGTACAGTAGAGATCTCTTTGAATCTCGAAAAGCGGTTATTGATAGTGGAATCTATGATGTAGTAGAAGATAAAATCGGAGAGCTAATTGCTAATGCAGAAACCGTGCTTGATACAGGTTGTGGTGAGGGCTCACATTTAGCCCGTATTACGGAGGATAAAAATGGTGCCTGTATTGGCATTGGTATTGATATAGCAAAAGAAGGCATCCTTGCTGCATCTCGACATTATCCAGAGCAAATTTGGTGTGTCGGTGATTTAGCGAAAAGTCCATTTGCAAAATCAAGCTTCGATGCCATTTTAAATATTTTATCACCTGCCAATTACGAAGAATTTAAACGTCTATTAACTCCGAATGGTTGTGTTGTTAAGGTTGTACCTCAAAGCGGGTATCTACATGAGCTTCGAGCACAATTATATGCGGATTCCACGAAAGAGTCGTATTCGAATGAACAAATAGTTTCTCGATTTAAAGAAAGTTTCACAGATGTTAGTGTAGAACGTATTACTTATACGGTACCACTAGCTACAGAGCTTGTACCAGCACTGCTTGAAATGACACCAATGGGCTGGCATAAAAAAGAGGAAGCCAATATCCATTTAGAAGAAATTACGATTGATGTTGATGTATTAGTGGGAAGAGTTTAATTATTTCACCTGCAATTGCAGTATACTGGTCTTTTCGATTACAATGGGAATAACTATTGAATAAGGTAGGAATGAAACAGTGTATAAATTTATAGCGAAATTTGTAAAAGTGATATTAAAATTAACGGGCTCAAAAGCGCGTGTATACGAAGAGCAAAACTTACCGAAGGAAGGTGGGTTTATTATTGCATGTACACACACGGGCTATGTTGATATTTTAAATCTTGGTGTTGCTGTATACCCTCGAGAAATTAACTTTATGGCTAAAAAGCAATTGTTTGATATGAAGGGTATTGGCTGGCTTATAGAGCGTTTAAATGCCTTTCCAGTCGACCGTGACAATCCAGGCCCAAGTGTTATTAAAATTCCTTCGCAGCTATTGAAAGAGGGAAAAATTGTTGGGATTTTCCCATCTGGTACGCGAAATGCAGAAGGATCGGATTTAAAGCAAGGTGCGATTACAATAGCGCAATTGTCAAAGGCACAAATTGTACCAGCCGCTTACATTGGTGCGCGTAATGCTGGTGATGTCTTTAAGCGTGGAAAAGGTTATCTGATTTATGGTGAGCCGTTTTATGTAACGGGTAAAGGTAAAGAAGGGCGCGAGGAATTTACACATCGCCTTGAGCATGAATTAGTAGCATTAACCGAAGAATTAGAGAAGCGAGTTGCAGCAGAAAAGAAATAAAGTGAAATATCATTCAGAGGAGAACCCTCTGTGTGAAGAACCCAAACTAATATCTTCACATCCTTTTGAAGTAGTAGCTTACTGCTAGTAATATGGGATAACTTAGAAGGCGCTCAGAATCGATTGATTTTGAGTGCTTTATCTTCAATTCAGCAAATGTTTTCTGTGCGAAAGCGAAGCGACAGCAACAAATGTTTTCTGTGCGAAAGCGAAGCGACAGCAACAAATGTTTTCTGTGCGAAAGCGAAGCGGCAGCTATAATTGGGTCAAGGCGAAATTGATTGTAGGAGGACATAAAAATGATTCGAGTACTTTTTGTATGTTTGGGGAATATCTGTCGATCACCAATGGCTGAAGCGGTCATGCGTGATTTGGTAGAAAAAGAGCATTTGAGTTATAAAGTCGAGGTAGATTCAGCTGCAACAAGCTCTTGGCATATTGGCGAACCACCTCACAGGGGAACACAAGATAAGCTAAAAGAATATGGAATCTCAACGAAAGAGATGCAAGGCCGACAATTACAAAAGGCTGACTATGAAAATTTTGATTACATTATTGGCATGGATGAAAGCAATATATGTAATATCCGAACGACGCTTGGGAATCCTGATTCCCCAAAGATCTTCCGCTTTTTAGATTTAACTGACCATCGAAAAGACGTACCTGATCCGTACTATACAGGAGATTTCCAAGAAACCTATGATTTAGTTTTAGAAGGCTGTCATGCACTATTAGAAAAAATCAAAGTAGAAAACCAATTGTAAAGTGGTGGTTCATCATCAAAAGTAGTGGCTGACTTTTGTTAAAACGTCTACTATGTAAATAAGTTGGTTGGAGTGGAGGCTGGGCGACTCCTTGGGATCAGCGTCACAGATGAGACCCTGGAGCGAGCACATAGGGGAACGAAGGCTATAAGCATCACGTCCTGTGATAACGCCTTCGTGACCAACATCGTGTTGGCCCAAGCGGCTCATCGGACGCCCCCTAGGAAGCTCTGCTCTGCGCGTCAGCGGCAAATGTTTTATCTGTGCGAAAGCGAAGCGTCAGCAACAAATGTTTTCTGTAGCGAAAGCAAAGCGGCAGCAATTGTTTTATCTGTGCGAAAGCGTAGCGACAGCAACAACAAAGCGCCCAGCCGGAACGGAAATCAACCACACGTTTTGGTGATGATCCCAAGTGGCTCTAAGTGAAACAATTTTTTACAATTAATAACTTAATAAAGTTACCTTAAACATTGGCATATCTAGCTTTGTAAGCATCATTTGTGTTATTATTTTCAGAGTAAAGATACGAGAAGTATTTAATCACCATTTACAGATGTGCAACTGCGCATCTATGATTTTTATAAACTTATTATTTGAAAGAGAGTGGAAACAATGGGTCGTAAGTGGAACAATATTAAAGAAAAGAAAGCGTCTAAAGACCAAAGCACAAGTCGTATCAATGCAAAATTTGGACGCGAAATTTATGTGGCAGCTAAATCAGGCGAGCCAGATCCCGAATCAAACCGTGCCCTTAAAGTTGTTCTTGAACGAGCAAAAACATACAGTGTTCCTAAACATATTATTGAAAAAGCCATTGATAAAGCGAAGGGTGGCGGCGATGAAAACTTCGACGAATTACGTTATGAAGGTTTCGGACCAGCAGGCACTATGTTAATCGTTGATGCTTTAACGAATAATGTTAACCGTACAGCTTCTGATGTACGTGCAGCATTTGGTAAAAATAATGGGAATATGGGTGTCAGTGGATCTGTTGCCTACATGTTTGATTCAACGGCAGTTATCGGTTTAGAAGGTAAATCAGCAGATGAAGTTCTTGAAATTTTAATGGAAGCAGATGTTGATGCTCGTGATATTCTGGAAGAAGATGAGGCTGTCATTATTTATGCAGAGCCGGACCAATTCTTTACTGCACAAGAAGCACTAAAAGCAGCTGGCATTCAAGAATTTACAGTAGCAGAGCTTTCAATGCTTCCACAAACAGAAGTAGCATTAACTGGTGACGACGTAGCGAAATTTGAAAAATTAATTGATGCATTAGAAGATTTAGAGGATGTTCAAAACGTTTACCATAATGCTGATTTAGGCGAATAATATAAACATATAAAACCAGTAGCAATTAAAGCTACTGGTTTTGTCTGTAGAAAAAACGATACTCCTGATGGCATAAAGTTATATGGTAATAGGCTTTTCTTGGATATAAAAATAATAATCAAACATATCCTATTATTATTTAGGCTGAATCTCTTTGATATTTTAATCCATACTATTTTGGTTCATCTTGTCTACTCATAATAATGATGAGGAGCCGTTGATTTTTCACGGAGAGTGGCGACTCCAGCGGGATGAGCTTGCGCTGAAAGCCCCGAAGGAACGTAGTGACGAGGAGATTGAAGCCAAGCCCGCGGAAAGCGCCAACTCGGAGTGAAAATCAACCTTTGTCTATGGATACACTTTAATTTATTCTTTTATCGACAAACTAAAACCAGTAGCAATTAAAGCTACTGGTTTTTAACTTCTTTCAGCGGGTGTCCAAACATCCGCTGAAATAGAGGAACTCAGTCTAAGAACGCCACGTCCTGTGGCAACGACTGAGTGACCAACATCACGTTGG